>NZ_JAJWTS010000019.1:22033-31040 GCF_021632165.1 Candidatus Avelusimicrobium fimicolum | reverse complement strand
GGTATGTTTACAAAGGAAGTAGCACTTGTGCAAACTATAATGACAATGATATTAATTGTGTTATGTGTTTTGAAAATGCGGAGTGTAAGTTTCGTAACTGTTTTAAGGAGCCGAAATAGATATGCCGAATTATAGATACTACTGCAAAGGATTTGTAAAAGACAATTTACAATGTGTTCTTTGTATGCAGGAAGCGAGTTTTAAAGCACGCAGTTGTTATGAAAAGGTGGAGCATAAAAAATGAAATGTGATATTTGTGGAAAGCATAGCAGAAGTTATTATGTCTATCCCAAAGGCGACGGTGCTTTTGGAATACGATGTCCTAATTGTGATTATGAAGCGCGGGAGGGAAAACCTTGTTTGAATATAAAGTAAAAAAAGTAGCAGAAGAAATAACACAAATGCTAATATTAAAGAACGCAAGTTATGGAAACTCTGCATTAGACCCTGTGAGAGTGTTTTCCAAGGCTAATAGTATAGAGCAACTATATGTGCGTATTGATGATAAGTTAAGCCGAATTGCTAGGGGCGGTGATTTTGGCAACGAGGATAACATCAATGATTTGATAGGATATTTATTCCTAGTAAAAATAAAAAAAATGGAGGAAAAAGAGAAATGAAAAAGGAAGTTGTTTGCAGGATTAGCGCAGTATGCGACGCACGCAAACTAATGGTACACATCGGCGAAACGGTCTTGTGTCGTATGCCGTTCCCCCGTACGGCTACTTTGGTTGTAGGTACGGTAGAAAAAGTGAAAGTGAAAGACGGTGTCGGGTATGTAAAAATCAAAGGGAACAAACTTTTGTTTGCCAACGACCAATTCTATAAGTTAGCAGATAAATAAAACAGGGGGCGCAAGCCCCCTATACTTACGGGAGTATAACAATGATAACGCTACGCAAACACCAACAAGACATATTAGCCAAGGCAACTGGGAAGAACTACGGTTTGTTTCTTGGTTGCGGTGCGGGTAAGACTTTGGCAGGATTAGCCCTGTATGTGGAAAATAAAAAACTGAAACCGAATTTGAAAATGTTAGTAGTAGTAAGCCCCAAGGAACTGATTAGTTCTGCGTGGGCAACTGATTGTGAAAAGATAGGTTTAACAAACTATAAGAATTTGAAGGACATCAAAGAAGGGCAGGCTTTGCCCGATATTATTTTAGCCAATTACGAATATGTGCGTGTAGGGAAGAACCTAGCGAACATAAAGCATATGATAAAGTCTAGCGGTTGTGCGTGGCAGTTAGTGTTAGACGAGAGCAGTAAGATAAAGAACCACAAGACGGCGAACTACAAAGCGATAAAAGCACTTTCCCCTTTGTGTGTATATCGGTATGTTATGAGTGGTACTCCCGCGCCGAATAGCGAAGCGGAGTATTGGACACAGATTAATATCATAAACGAAAATGTTTTTGGTACAAATTTCTATAAGTTCCGCAGAGAGTTCTTTGAGTTTACCAAAGAATACAAAGGCCGTATCTATAAGGCTGACCCCGAAATGTTGCGTATTCCGTCTATTGCTAGGGGCTATATGCAACAGGGTTACAAATGGACTCTGGACCCGAACAAGAAAGATATTTTCTTTGCAAAAATGAAACCGTATGTGGTACAGATAGACACGAGAGATATCATAGACTTGCCTAGCGAAAGCCACTTGGAGCGGTACTTCTCCTTATCCCCCGAAGAGAGCAAGGTGTACAAGGAAATGAAGAAAGATATGGTAGCGACCATCGGGGAAACGGAAGTAATGACGGATAGTGTAATGGGGAAACTGTTAAAAATGCGACAGGTTTCGTCTGGCTTTGTGTATGATAATAGCGACCCAAACAACAAGAAGTGTTATGATTTTGGTCGTAGCAAACTGGCCTGTCTGTTAGACCTGTTAGAAGATATCGGTAACAACCAAGTAGTTATCTGGGCAACCTTTCGGCAAGAGTGCGAAATGATATGCAAGGAATTAGACAGGCTTGGCAAGACCTATACAACACTTAACGCAGGGACGGGGGATAAAGCGAAAGCGATAAAAGACTTTGCGGAAAATAAGGTACAATATGTAATTGCCAATCCGCAAACGGCGGCGCACGGTATCACTTGGACTAATTGTCAATACGAGATATTCTATTCTATGGACTACTCTTGGGAGCGTTACCACCAAGCGTTAGCGCGTATAATGCGGTTAGGGCAAACGAAACCTTGCTTTTATTACTATCTGCTTGCCAAGGGAACGAAAGACAAAGACATTTTGGAAGTAATCAAAAAGAAGGGTTCATTAAATGACATAGCGCGGGAGTTTTTAAAATGAGTGAAAGCAGAATACAAACGAATTGCATTAATTGGTACAAACGGAATTATCCAAACAACTACATTAGAAAGAACGAGCAAGTGGTAAAGGCGGGCGACCCCGATATTATGATTTGCCACTACGGCTTGTTTATAGCGATAGAAATGAAGCAACCAAATAAGCACCCCACAAAACTGCAAACTCTTAAATTAGAGCAGATTAGACGGGCTAACGGGCATTGTGGAGTGGCGCACTCTTTGGAGGAGTTCAAAGACATTATCCAAAGAGCCGAAGCAGATTTGGATAAAACTCCTATCACTTCTGCTATCTATGAAGAAATAGGTGGAACCGACAATGATTAAACACGAAACGATTTGGCAAGTGTTCCCTGTACAGGAAAACGACAAGAAGCCGTTTCCTTTCTTGCGTAACGAGGATAACCAACGCGGTTTCTATGTGGCTACGGCGAACGAAGAAAAAATTGCTATGTGGCGTAAACTGTATCGGGGTTGCAACTGGGCCTTGCGTACTGGTAAGGAAAGCGGTTGCTGGGTATTGGATATTGATGTAAAGAACGAAGCGAAAGGGGAAGAGTCGTTCTATGAATTGCTTGGCGACCATAAGGACTTCCCAAACACTTTGTCCGTTCGTACTCCCTCTGGCGGTATTCATTACTATTTTGAAATGGAACCCGGTGTCCGCACACTAACCAATGCGGGCAAGTTCGGCGGTATTGATGTTAGAGCCGACGGCGGGTATGTTCTTATTCCGCCTTCTACATTAGGCGGTAAGGCTTATGAGTATTTCGCTGATACCAAGATTATGCGTGCCCCTGCGTGGCTGAAAGAAGCATTGTTCCCTGTGCAGAAAAAGAGTAAGACTCCTGTGGAACGAATAGAGCAAGACGATTTCCGCGCCGAGTCTTTGGCGAAATACTTGCTAAACAAGTATGTTGCCAAAGCAGTAAAGGGAAACAGAAACCAAACACTAATGGCTATGTTGTGCCAAATGCGGGATAACATTGTACCGCAAAACATAGCAGAAGAAAAGGCTTTGGAGTTTGTAACGGCTATGGCCGACCCTACTTTCACAAGGGGCGAAGCGTTGTCCACCGCTCGTTCGGTGTACCGCAGAGCAGGAAGAGAGCCGTCGTTCGTAAACCTTGGTGTGGAGTTTAACATTAAGACAGTACGAACTTTGAAGAACTTTGACCAAGCAGGTATTGCCGATTTTATTCTGTACCGCCACCAAAACATTATCTATATCCCCGAGAAGTCTTGGGCTATCTTTGACGAGCAAAAGGGATATTGGAAAACGGAAAATGCAGATAGCGATATTAGCGATATCGTGGTAACCGAGTTGCGCGACTTGGCGGATAACGAAAACTACAAAGGCACACAAAACTTGTTTAAGGTAACAAAGAAAAATGTAGATGACATTATGGCTTTCATTAAACGCAAAGTCATTAAACCTTATAGCGGTTTTAACGCTAGTCCTAACCTTATCAATGTAAAGAACGGGGTTGTGAACTTGCAGACTTTGGAGTTGTATAAGCACGCGCCTTACTATTATTTTGATTATGTGTTAGATGTAAACTTTGACCCGAATAGCGACCAGACCGCGTGGAACAAGTTTCTGCGTGAGTCTTTGGAAAATGCGGACAAAGACGAGGGCGGTGTTTATCAGTTAGAGTTATTGCAACTTGCCGCAGGTTATTCTATGACGGGCGAAACCTGTGAGGAGTGTTTGTTCTATATCTACGGCAAAACGCGTTCGGGGAAATCTACTTTCATTAATACCATTAATGAAATACTTGGCCCGCTTGGCGGTACAATACAAATGTCTGCATTAATGCAGAAAAGGTTTGTAACCGATACGCAGAACTTTGAACTTGCTTCATTGGTAAACAAAAACTTTGTAGTATCTAGTGAAACTGATAGAGATACTTATTTGGATAGTGCGAAAATCAAAAGTCTAACAGGCCGAGATACTATTAAGTGTGCGTTCAAATTTCACGACCCGTTCCAAGCGAAAGTGAAATTTAAGATTTGGTTGACTTCCAATAACGAAATCACAGTTGACGCTAGCGACGAAGCGGTATGGGGCAGATTTAGAACCTTCTCTTTTCCGTATAGCAAACTGGATAACGGGGATATTAATCTAAAAGAGAACCTAATGAAACACAAAGACGGTATTTTCTTTTGGCTCTGTCTTGGAGCGCACGTTTGGTATAGTATGAAAGAACGCGGGGAACGGTTGCCTGTGCCGAATAGTATGAAGTCTTATTTGGCAAGCCGTAAAGACGAATTAGATATGCTGGGCGAGTTCCTTTGTCAGCGCGGTTATATTCCCACAACGAAAGACAAGACCGACGACGGCATAACCTTTGTATCGTTACAAGACTTGTATCATCAATACTCTGCTTGGTGCGATATGAACTTTATCAAAAACAAGTATTCTAAAATGACGGTAGCAAGTATGATGTCGCAACGCGGATATGAAAAAGATGTTCAGCGTATTGGTACAAAAACAAGTCGTGGCTACTGGATTAGAATAGGCGAATAAGAAAAATATACTCCGATAGGTTTTTAATCTATCGGAGTATTTAGTTGTGTATTTACGGGAGGTGAGGTAGGTTATGAGATATCCACAACTAATTACAAAAATCGTATTGCGATTTTATCTGTGTTCTGTTGGTTGCGTTTACTTCCTGCAAGGCTTCGTCGGTATAATCTAATTGCAACTTACAAAAAGCCGATTTATTTACGACGCTTCTGCAACCAATTAATCCACTCGTGCTTATCAATACAATTATTAGCAGAAATAATTTTATCAATTTTTTCATTTAAACGCAACTGTTTTTTTACAGTTTTCTTTTTCTCTAAAACACTACCTAGCAGTACCCCCATAAAGGCTACTGCTAGGATAGAAATAGCGATGTAGATATACGCTTCCATTATTTCCCTTTCTTGTTATCTTTGGTTTTGGCTTCAAAGTATTCCCCTAGTTTACCAAACCCATAGGCATACTTATCCAAGAAAGCAAAGATAGTGGAAATAATCTTGTCATCTTTGTCGGTCTTGGTTAGTTTCACAATAGCAGTAAGGAAACCACGCAAGGCAGACAGAAGCACATACAGACCGCCGATAGCCATAAGGGTATAAGATACTGCCGGATATTTATCCGCTAACCCGATTACGGCATTTACTACATACATAATCACTTGTTCCATAGCACAACTCCTTTTATGAATATCAAATCTTTTTTACCCGCTCTTTCCAGTCTGCCAGTTCAATGTGCGGTTTGTCTTTGAACGACTTAAAATCAATACCGCAAGTTATCTTAATACCTAACTCCGTTGCCTTGCGTTTGAAAACACTAATCATTTTATCCCACTCCGCAGAGTTACTGTCTAACTCAATAATCCCATTATGTTGCACTTTCGGTGTAGGATAAGGATAGACATCTACCGCATAAGCAGGGCAGGGATTGTGCGCCGACTGCATAAAATGCGCTTTGGAAAAGCCAAGATTAAAGGCTCTTTCCTGTTCAGCCTTGCCCCTGTGCGTTTCTACAATAGAAAAGTCATACTCTTTAATGACTTCGTCCACTAATCTTTTTAAGTCATTACAGAGCAGTTCTCTTTTTTCCTTACTAGTTTTTCCAAATCTAGGCATACCGTATTGTACTTAAAACCTAATACAAAGTCAAGAGAGTAAGGCCCGTACAATTTGTAGCAAATCTACTAGCCTAAAATTCTGTTGCGGTATTAAATGTACAAACTGTGGGTATTTGATTTCCACTAACTGCCTAACCTTGCTAGTGTCCACTAGCCCATTATCTAACATTAAAGGGCGCGCAAAGGCTTCAAATTGACTTATGGTATCATTTATTTTGTTTCCGTACATAACTGATACCAATTTGAATTTGTTGCTGTTTTCGTAGTCTTGCCCAAAGAGCATAGTAAAAAACTCTTTCTCAAAATTATCTAACTCTTGTTGGATAACATCACTCATTAGAAACCCCCTTTAATTTTGCCAGTTCTTCTTTTAACTTTTTGTTTTCTGCTTCCAAGTCAGCATTATGTTGTGCTATGTCCTGTTTTGCTTTTATGACCGCATTTACATACGCTTCGCACAGAGTACGATAGGCGGGTATGTTGGCAAACTCGTTTCTGTATTTAGATAATAGAAACATATTAATAAACACATCTAACATCTTTTGTCTATTAACACGCACACTTTTGTTAGCGTTTATCGTTTCTATCTCTTGCGGAATTAAGTCCTTTGTTTGACTATCTAACAAACTCCAAACAGAGTTTGTTTGTTCCGCACCTTGCAGTTGTGCAAGTCTTTGTTCCAGTTCCAAGATTTTGTCGTTCATACCCGCCCCCCTTAATTAGTTGCCTTCCGTCGCAGAAGCCGCCGCAGTAGGTGCGGTCCACGAGTTATAGCGTTGCATAGCCTCGGGGCAGATACTGGACAACGGCATTACCAATTTGCCTGGAACGAAAGTAGCGTTGCAGTAGCACAATACTTCGTTCTTCGTTTGGTCAATGCGGTTATTAACGAACGCCAAATTATCCGTCATAGCCTGTTTATCTACCGCAACTTGTTTATCAAGGGCGGCAACGGCTTTCGCTAACTCAATATAATTGGCTTGGATTTTTTCGTCGTTTTTATCGGACATTGTTTTTGCTTCTTTGAAAGTAGCAATACCGATACTGTCCGCATATCTTTCGGCTTTCTCTTTTGCAAGTTCGGCTTGCAAGGTAGAAATCGTAGCGGAATTACCGCCACCGAATAAGCCACCTAACAGAGCGTTGCCGTTTCCGTTCAGCAAGGCAAGCGCAGTTCCGGCGATACCAAGACCCAGACCAGTACCGCCTACTGCTTGCGAAGCCACATTATGTTCACCGTCAGTGGTTTTAACGTACATACAATACACCTCATTGATTTTTGACTAGGTATTGTGGTAGAATATATTTTGTACTAAATAGTATTGCTGCCACAATACTGCCCCTATTATCTCTTACGATAGTAGGGGGAATTTTTTAGTATTGCTTTGATATCTTCTATCAAAGCAAGAGTGATTTTCATATTTTCGGGTATTTCTACTGCCATAAAAATAACCCCATATAATTAGTATGGGGTTATGATAACAATATGTGCGTCAATTTACAAGCAGAAAAAAGGGTTAGTTTATGCGGTCGCGTTTCTCGCGTTCCAAAATGATTTCCATCTTACCGTTTTGTCTTGCTATCAATTCTTGGATTTCTGATAACTTGTCATTAATTTTAGACATCTTTTCATCTAATAAATTTTCTTGTTTATCCTGCCGTGCTTCCAGTTTTGATAATCTTTCCTTTGCTTGTTCAATATCTTTTTTAAACAACTGGACTTCTGGCTCCACTAATTCCTCACGCAAATTCTTCTTCCACCAGAGAAACCAAAAGAAGAATACAGTAGCCCCAGCGCAAGTTACTTCTTGTAAATACGGTAGTAAATCTTTTTCCATAGTGTTATCTTAGATTAAATTATCGCAACTGTCAATATAGCCCGATATTATAACCCGTCGGGCACGCGGGTATGTGTGCATTACTCTTGCACATCAACAATCTGATTACGCTCCTTGTCCTTCGGCTTTCCAAGTAAAACCTACGCTTTGATCAACCGGAGAAACACCATAACAATTTGCTAAAAAGGAGGTTGTTGTTTTATTCCCGACACTAGTCATAATTGCATACGCAGAAGTATCACTCCTATATTTAGACAGCGGCATAATAGTAATATTATAATTTAAGTCTTGCATTGGTTTAAGTAAAGTTATTAGTTCCCACGCCTGTACGACTTCTGCATAAGATAAACTTCCCCCTTGCTCTATCCAACCTCTTTTGTATTTTCTATACCAAGAACCATCTGGGTTTATTTGACTTTCTACTACATAGTCAATGTTTGAAGCCACGTTCGCCAAATCGGTATCGGCTTTGCCATTAAACATTTCCGCGTTCAGCCCTGCGGTCTGATCAATAGCCGTTTGTGTATAATTACCGACATAGAAGTACAGGTACATTTCCGTCGCAGGGGGTTGGACCGTGTTGGAAGCTCCATAAATAAGAGAAGAACGGGAAGCGTCAAAATCGTGCTTCCACAAAAAAAACTCTTCCCCGCCCTTGGCCGACGCGCCGCCGGACCCTTCCGTGCGGCACGCGCCGGACGCGTTTACATATGCATCCGCTAAACTGCCGGATGTCGCCCCCATCATTTTGGCGGTAATATTCGGCAACCCAGGAGCCACATAATTCCCGACCCCTGTACGAAGTCCCGTAAACCCGAACTTTGTGCGTGGGAGTTTGAAGCGTTTGTTCACAGTGTCTAAAATATAGTACCATGCAATACCTTTAGTAGTATATTCTTGTTCCACAAAATCGTGTTCAGAGGCAGGTACAATGTGAAAGCCATTTGGACTTATCATATATGATTTAGACACATAGCATCCGTTCCAATTATAAGAAGTATTTTCACTAAAATCCTCATTAAAAGGATGTCCATTAGCGCCCTCCTTATATTGTGCATACCTATAAGATTTTAAGTCTATACTTCCATTGCCATTATAAGTATATGCGCTATTAGATTCTGAAGGGTTATTACCTAAAATAATTTTATTAATTGAACTTAATACTTGTCTAGTATCAGTACTAAAACTTGCCACTGTTTCTGCTGTT
>NZ_JAJWTS010000019.1:0-22023 GCF_021632165.1 Candidatus Avelusimicrobium fimicolum | reverse complement strand
ATTTCCATTAGAAGCGTTCTCGTCATAATAATGTTCAACGTATATAGTAACAGGGTCTGTAGCCTGCATTTTATTAGCAACTGTTAATAAGGTGTTAGCAGAAATAGGCGTCGCAAAGAAGACCTTAATTTGCTCTTTTACCATAACACAGCTCATGGCTGTTATAACATTTCCATCAGACGGACGTGTCCATGAATGTTCAAAGCCACAAATAGTTCTAAAATTAGCACTACCACCTACAAAAACACCAAAAGTGGTATCAAAATAAAAGGCCCAAGATTTAGTGGGTTCACTTATCCCTGGCATTTCAATATATGAGTTATTGCTAAAATTGCTAGCAACTTGATTATTATCTATGGTTACACTATCCCCAACTATATTTGCGACATCTGTATTTAAGTGTCTATCTATAACTATTTCTTGCGTGCTGTTGTTATACTCTTCAACCAATTTATTATAAGCTGCTGTATATTTATCACCACTATGCCAAGAAAATGTATCGGCTCGTAGCCAGGACATGTTTTCAAGCAAATGTTCAAACCATTGGAAGGATAAAAGTGGTAGATTTGTAACTTCACTTTTCAACGCATATACTTCATTATCTAAAACACGATAGCCAATATGGTCTATACGAGTGATAGTAGTGCCATTGGTATGGATATGTGCCACAGGGGTTGCTACTGCTTCGGCCCAGACATTTCCAGTATCGTTGGACTTAAATTTCCATTTCTTGTTATCGGGGTTCCACCAAGCGAGCACACCCGCCTGTCCGTTATCAGGTTCAATTCTACTCCATACAATTTGTGCTACTTCCATTAAAGAGGTAGTGCCGCTAACATAGAACAAATCACAATCAGCCGTAGAGGTAATTGTGTGTGCCATATCACCAGAGATGGTAGTCTTAATATCTTGCCCCGCAAGTTGTAAAACAACACCTTGCTTCAATATCACTTCCATACCACTAGGGTTCGTTAAAATACTATTAGGTGCGTCTATAATACCATAGGTAGTGCAATAGTCGCCCTTAATACCGTCGCCTTCGCTAGTGCCGGGGTCAATGCTAGTACCGCCTGTTCCACGCCACTCCGTGCCGTCCCAGAGATACAACGCTACAATTTTCTTTCCGTCTTTATCTACTTCGTTTCTAGGAATAGCATACAAGTATTTCGTTTCGCCAGTAGCAGGCAACGCTTGTACCCATTTAATTAAATTGATTTTTTGTACGTCTGCATCTAGCGCAGTAATATCAGCCGCCAGTTCATCAGTAATGGTAGTAACAAATTCTTTATCAGCCAACTGGTTAGCCGTAGTTGCTTCCGCAGGGATTTTCCCCTCAATAGCGGCTACTTGGTCGCCGAGGTCATCTACATCGTTGCGGAGCGTTTTTACCGTTGCATTGGCTTCAATAGCGTATTTTGTTTTCAGCGGTGTCATAGCCTTGGTATCGTTAGTACCTGCTTCGGCTTCTGCCTTGGTTGCAAGTTTTACCGCACCTAACATTTCTTCGGTAGCCGCGTTCTCTAACAACGGATATTGAATAATTGCCTGTACAACGAACGGCCCTTTTACCGCGTTCTGGCCTACAAAGTCAGCACTTGCAATAGAGTAGAATAAATTACAATGTGAGTTATCTACCACTTCAATACCAACAGTAGAGTTAGTACCGTTAATCCATAACTTCTTATTAGTATCGCTAAACCGCAGAGAAACAGCAATAGGCGTATTGCTAAACTCAATAATTCTGCTAGATGTTACACTCGTTTTTCCGTCAAAAGTACCCAAGTCAATGACCGCATTTGCCGCTGTACCTCTCCCTTCGGTATAAGCGATAACGGCGTTCTCTGCTTTTTCTGCTTGTGCAGTTGCGTTCTGTTCGGCCTGTTCCGCTCCTACCTGTGCCGCCTTGGCACTCGTTGCCGCATTGGTAGCAATAGTAGCCTGTTCGGTAGCCACCTGTGCTTTTGCCACCGCAGTATCTTTCGCCACTTCCGCAGGAGTAGTAGCCTGTGCAATTTCCACTAACGCTTCTTTTTTTGCTTCGGTAATAGCGGTAATCGGGTCTAAAAAGTTATCTGCACTATCTTCGGTTACAGGAATTTTTACCGCTCTATTAACCTGTTCGGTCAGTTCCTGTACTTGCAAGGTCAGTTTATCATAACCACCTTCCAAAACTTTGCCGTCTAATTTTCCGTTACTGGTTAGTTCAATATCCTGTGTGCGCGGAGTGTCGCGTACAATAACAAGTTTATTTCCCTCTGCCAACGGTGCTAACCCACTAGCAGTTGTGGGATAGGTAAGTACCCCGTTGGAAATAGAATAGTTGTTTGTTACTTCCGTTTCGTTGTCGTTAGCGTCAACGATATAGATATGCACATTACTAACGGTATCGTCATAAGTGAAACCTAAGTTCCACTCTGTGGTCGTACCATTAGCATTATAAACAGATTTTGCTTTCGTGTTTGTTACGCTCATTATTTATCCTCTAAAAGTTTCTTAATTTGATTTTCGCTAATACCCAAAATTTTGGCAATACCCAAAACTCTTTCTTCGTCATTAAACAACTCTTTTGTACCTTGTAACATTTTTTTACTAGTTTGTAAAGGTACAGGTGTAAGAACTTGGGAAGTATCTAACGCAAAGTTACTCCAATCAATATCCTCTTTGGATAACTCACCAAAGGCTTTTCTTATATCACCCAAAATACCAGGCTCAATAGAGTTATCGTCGCCCCATACGGCTTGGCCTGTTCTTTTCGCAATAGCGTCAGCAGGCATAAGAAAAATATTCCCGATACTACCATAAGCACCAGTAATGTTTTCTATCATAGGTCTAATAAGTCCACGATAGACTTCTTCCTTATCGTCGTCATCGCCGCCAAACAAACCTTTAAAAGCAGATATGACAGAGTTCGTTTGCGACAATAAGGCATAGGCTAACGGGTTTAATATCGTATAGATAATAATACGCTTAAACAAATCTACACGGCTAATTTCCCCGTTGGCATACAGATAGAGTGCTTCTCTTGTCTTACGCACATACTGTGCTTGTGCGGAAGAAAAGGAAAGTAAAGCGCGTTTTAATACCGAGTTACCGCGTTGTAACCGCCCACGCGCAGACATAAGACCGCTCTGCTGTGTGGTTTCGGTGGCTTCAATAAGTTTTTCTTCAATAAATTGTTGCTGTCTTGCCTTACTCCATTTGCTCATTACGGGGTCTGTTTTAATCACATCTTGCAAATACAAGACATACGAACCACCACCTAACAGAACGGCAATAGTATCGCCCCAGCGGATATTTGTAGTGGCTATATCTTTGAACCAAACAACCCCTTGGCTTACCTTTTCCAAATTCCGTTCGCCAAGGAACTCACGCAAGGTTTTGTTTTCGCCAAGCATTGTGTCCATAAGCAAAGACTTGTTATCAAAGAAAGCCATAGGCAACGCACCTTGGGCGCGGTTTAGAAAACTAGGATAATTTGTTTTCATATACTTGTACATCTTGCTAGGGTTTTGCAATATTGTAAAGAGATACGAAGAAAACGCACCTGTCGGCATTTTTTCCGCATAGGCAATAAATGCAGGTATCTGTTTGAAGCCTACCCAAAACTTTAATCCCAATTTACCAATAGTCCAGTTAGAAACAAACTCGTTCAACAGTTTGCTCATTTGCGTCGCAGGTTCGGTATAGGAAACTCCAAGCATATACTCAATATCGCGTTGGAAGGCTTTTAAGAACTCGTCGCCAAACTTTTCGCTAATAGCCGTTTTCAATTCTTCGTTCTGCAATAATTGGCTAACGCGGTTTATCTTTTCCGTCATAGCAATAAACTTGTTTGCGTTTTCCAAGTAAGTTGTATAGGTATCAATAGGGTTATCTAAAATAAGTTTATCACCGATAGCAGGGCCGGTACGCTTTTGTGTATTGCGGAACCCCTTTTGCTCCGTCGGCTTGGCTTCAAACATAGTGATATCGTCTTGGATAACATCTTTGCCCATAGAAACCTTTTTCACTCTAACAGGCCAATAGTTAGCCTGTCTGCCCAAAGGTTCTTTGTTAATGCGGAAATATACTGCGGCAATATCGGGGTACATACTTTCCAACTGCGACATCATTTTGTCCGCAATAGCAATATCAATTTTAGACAAGCCGTGGTGTTTTATGATATAATCCACTACCGCTTTCCCTTGCTCGTACCCAAGTTCAATAAATTGGTTATTCAAATGTCTTACCCCCAATTCATTTTTAGAGAGCATATATAACTGCATTAACTGCCCTTTGGTGTAATCTTTTAGAACCAACCCGATTTTGTCCGTCGCATTTTTGAACGGTACTCTGGTATTTAATCTACCACGATAACCCCAAACATTAAAACCGACTTCATCTTTGATAGTCTTATTGAGGTCATCTATCATATTTTTGGTAGCAATATTCCGTCCTCTGTCGTCAACGATAACATCTAACTTGTTGGCCTCTTCTTGCCCAAACATAGCAATCATATTGGAACGGAACCCACCCAACGGCCCTGCGAAGATAAGTCTGTCAAGAGGAGTAATGACAGGAATAACTTTTCTGCTTCTAACAATTTCAGCCAAGTTATGAGCCTGCTCATTTAGTTCCGCTTCTTCTTTCATTTGCAGTTTCGTTGTATAATCAGCCGTTACAGTTGCCAAGGTTTGAATATCTCTATATAGAGAAATCAATTCATTGTTAGATAACGGGCGAAAATCGGGGTTCTTGGTTTTCTTTTTCGCATTAGCCAAGGCCGTTTCGTAGTCTATCAAACGAGCCAAAAAATGCTTTTGGTCGTTGTTAAGTCTAATCTCTTTCCCCGTCGGGTCTTTGGCAATAACCTCATCAAAGTTCTTACGGCTCTGCCAAAACTCATAGTTTACCGCGTCCCAATTTTTCGGGTTCTTCAAATACTTTCTGTATTCTTTAATAGTATCGTTAATAAAATTAAAAGCAACATTGGTATCGTTATCAAAGTTCCCTTTTTTTGCGTCGGTAAAGATTTCATTAATCGCCTTATCAATACGCGCTTTCATTTGCGTTTGATAATTTTCGTTCACACGATTAATAATACCTGTTGCAATTTCGGTTATGTTCCCAGTTGCCAATTTGGAATAATTCTTAACCAAATCTTCCAAGATAGCAGAACGGGTTTCCAACGGTACTTTCATAGCCACCAAAGATTTGGAAACCTCTTTAATCATTTTCGCCGTATTGTTCGGGTCAGTAACATCATAGGTTTTCGTTACCGCATTGGTAAGTTCGGCAAGCAGTTTGCCTTCGCTAACAATAGGCGGTTCAATTTTGTTTACCTGTAAAAAGGTTGCACTTTGATAGTATTTGGAAAAGAACTTATTGGCCTTATCACGCAACAAAGCAATAGCCGTTCTGTTAAACTCTTTTATTTCGTCAATTTTGCCACTAGAAGCGTTTTCTTTTGCTTTCCTAGCCAATGTATCTAATCCACCCAAATCTTCGCCTATAAGGTTAAATGCACCCTGTAACTGCAAAATAAAATCGGCTATTTGGTTTGTGGTCTTGCGCTCTCTTGCTAGTTCCTCTTTTTCATATTCCGCTACCTTTTCAGCAGACATCTTCGCTTTTTCAGTTTCGGTTATCGCTTTCTTTTCCAAAGACTTTACCGCTTTGCTCAAAGCATTGATACTGTTATTAAGGCTACGCAAGTTTTCGGGAGCAACTACCGCAAGCCCCGCTTGCGTTATTTTTCTCATAGCAGAAGCAAGGTTAGCAATTTCTACACGAGTACCACCTAAAATGTGCATATAGGCCGCCTTGTAGTTTTCAAATCTATCCTTTTGCGCCTTAATCTGCTCCGCGTTTCTGCTCTCTACTCCCTCCGCGTTCGCTTCTAAAAACTTAACAAAACTATCTGCCGTAGGATATAACTTTTCGTTCCGTTCAAACTTAAAACCTGTTTCTTCTAACAAGGCTAATTTTTCTACCGCAGTTAAGTTATTATAGTTAGGAGTGCGGTCAATAAACTCACGCAAGGTTACCGCATTAAAAGCAGGGATATACCCTTGCCCAAATTTAATAAGTTGCGCTAACATCTTAATCTGTTCAATGGTAGCCTTGCCACCTTTCTTTAAAGTATCTGCCGCGGTCTTTAAGTTTTCCACTCTCTCTTTCGTCAGTTCCCAAGCGGGTGTCTTTGCCATATCTTTCGCAAAGATTTTGCTATATGCTACTTGCAAACTTTCGGTAGTCTTGTTACCTTTTTCCGCCGCTTTGTAGATAGTGTTTACCAGTTTCTTCGCACCGTTTACCGCACCTGCCAAGTTAGCAGGTACTCCTTTTTGCGCTAACACAGTAGCCGATAAGGTCTTGGCAAACTTTTCCTGTTGCTCTGTGCTAAACATACCGTTCGCGTCGGGTTCCCCGATAACATCAATAATACCGCTAATCGTCGGGTTTACCATACCGCGTACACGCGCTTTCTGTAACACCTTTGATACGGAATTAAGATACTGGTGTGCCGCTTCGTGCAAAATAGTTTCCGCACTTGCGCCCTTTACCAAGTAAATCATTTTAGACGAAATGTCTTTCGGGGTTGCACCTTGCACTTGTCCGTCTTGCACATCGTGCAAATAGGTATCACTAGAAGAAATGTCTTGGCTGTTATCCGTTACTTCCACCTCTACATTTTCCGCTTTTACCCCTAACAAGTCCGCTTCAATTTGTTGTTTCTGCGTAAGCAGTTGCGCCGTAATCTCGTTTGTTTCTTGGTTTTCGGGGTGCAATTTGTTAAGTTTCTGCAAATAGATATGGTCCATTTCTTGTGCTTCCTGTTCGGTAAGACCACCTTTCAAAATGGTATCAATTTCACTTAACTCGTTTAATTTGTCTTTCCCCGCCACTTGGTTTTGGGCATACTCTTTGTACTCTTTCAAAACCTCTTGCCCTTTTTCCGCAAGAGCAGGAGTTAATTGGTCCGCAAAGTTATTCGCTTCTTCCTTGGTAGCCTTATGCTCAATAGCAAAATTCTGCAAACTCTTGTGCAAGCCACGATAAGAAAAGGCCGCACCAGTACCACCAAACAAGCCACCACTCAAAGCACCGATAAAACCACTATACAAATAACTGCCGATTTCGTTGGAAAAGCCTTTCCACTCTTCCCCTTTACCAAGCAAACGCGGCAGGTTAGCCTGTAACGCGTCTTGCACACTTTCCGTTGTAAATTCTTCCGCACCCGCTCCCAATACCACGCGGCCTAAATAAGACTTAAAACTTGTGCTAACATTGTCTTGTCTAACCCAACTAATTACTTCGTTCAGCAAACGGTTATTAAACGCAAGCCGTTTCGCAGGAGTGCGAAACATACTCATAATAGAAACACCGCCCAAAGCGTCTAACGAACCTACCGCCGCACCTGTTACCGCACCAGTAGATAACGCGCCCTGTAAAGTGTTTCCGTTCTGCAATTCGCTATCTACCACATCACTCATAGTGGAAGTGGAAGAGAGTGCCGCCATTGTAGCACCTGCCAAAATCGGGTTCTTGGTTAAGGCTAAAACCCCACCCGCCGCAACCATTGTAGGAGCCGCCGCAAAAACATCAAAGACAACTCCGTCTTTGTTGCCTTTGGCATACCAAGCGTCTTTCATACGCTTTTCTGTATTCTTGTTAATAGCGTCAACCAATGCTTTCGCTTCTTCCGTTTCAAAGGTGGCGCGTTGGCTTGCTTCGTCTAAATCTGCATAAAACTGTTTATCTAAATCAGCGCGTTGGGTGTCGTAATCCTCTTGCGAAATAAGGCCTTCTTGCAAACGGCCCTCTAATTCGCCATACAGAAAATCGTATTTCTTGGAGCGGAAGATATCACGCATACCGTCTTTAAAAGTGTTGCTACCTACTTCCCATAACTTATAACCGCCAGTTACTAATTGGTCTGTACCAAAGACCGCACCACGAAACGGCGCAGTCCATACACTACCTTCCTCTTTCGGTTTTTCCCAACGACCATAAGAATAAGAAAACTCATCTCTAAATTGAGGGGCTTGGTAGCCATACTTTTCCTGTCTTTCCACCGCCGTTGGCATAACAGATAAACTAGACAATTCCTCGTCGTTAGAATTAATTTTCACACCGCTAGTTTCAATTACCATACCAATACTCCCCCTTGTCCACCTGCCAAAATATCTTTTCTTTCGCCCGCATTTGTTCCTGTCGTGCTTTGCTTTTTCAAAAAGTTTTCTCTAAACACTTTGTAAACACTTTCGTCTGTCGGCAAAGATGTCATAGCAATAGCGTTACCTATCGCACTCATTGGAATTTTGCTAGTATCTGCAAACAATTCTTTCGGGTCATAATGCTCCCACAGATACTGCACAAACCGACGCATTTGAATATCGCCGTCGCCAGTAGTATCTTCTTTGATAGCATTGTAATACGGCTTTAAGAAATTATACATATTCTGTTCCCATTGTTCAGGACCTTTGAACTTTTTGTCTAACCCGTTTACATAGATACCAAGCAAGGTTTCCTGTTGCGCGTTCACTTTCTTTCTCGTTTCCGCAGAGTTATCAATGATACTTGCCATTTGAATATTATTCTTTTGTGCCAAGTTCTGCTTGTACGCATTTACCACATCACTAGGGGTTTTGTCGCCGTATTTGAACTTCCCAAGAGTAGTTAAGTCAGCGTGTTTCTTTCCACCGTCATAAGCCGTCAGTTCATTATAACCGATATCAAGTTTTACGCGGTTATCCCAAAATTGAGAAACCGTTTCTTGGTCCGCATTTCTTACCGTAGTATCGGCCCAACGCGCAAATTCTTCTAATTCCAAATTGGAAATATCATCTACCCCGGATATCCCCAAGTTTTTAAACATCGCACCAAAAATAGTTTTAGCGTCTTTGTTGGTTTCCACACTATCTTTGTACGCGTTCAAAGCAATATTGCGCCCCTGTTCTTGCCCACTCTTATAATAAGACAACCATACTTCTTTTAACAGTTTTACATTACTGTCCGCTTGCGTGTTCTTTCGTCTGCTCGCAACTTCTTCCGCTTGGATAGCATACCGCAAGCGGTCATCACTTGTTAGAATAGGAGCATAGTTCTTATCTTCACGCAAGGCTTTCGCCGTCTTTTCGGGGTGTAAGTCCATATCCTGTATTACCAAGGAACGGGTAAAATTCAAATTCCACTCTCTCTGCACATTTTGTTTTTCCGCTTCACTAATCGTACCGTTGGTAACATAGCGGTCTAACATATCTTCCCACTCTTTCACATATTTTTCTCTTTCTTCGGGAGTACCTGCCGTAAAGGCTAACTCATTATACTGTCGGCCCGCGTCCTCTACTGTCTGTTTGTTTAAAGCAATTTGCAACTGTGCGCTTGCCAAAGAGCCACTATATTCCGCAGTGGCAATTCTTTCCCCACCCTCTCTGCTATACCAACCGTTGTACAAATCAGCACCCAAAGCATTTACACCGTTCTCATCAATGTCTTTCTTGTATTTAGTAAACAAATCGTTAATTTGTTCCTGTGTGGTCGCCAAAGACAATTCCTTTTCATATTGTTTCGTGCGTTGCGTAGCATATAAGTTAAATCTGTCTAACTGCCCTTGCGTAGCATTAATAGATAACTTAAACTGCAAATCGCTAATGTCCTTAAAAGACTTGGAAAGTCCTTCCATTGTCTTAATATAAGAACTTCCCAAACCTTCCATTGTCGGTTCGGGCACTCTGCCTGCTCCCGTTTGCGGAGCATTTAACGACACTTGGTCCTGTCTTTGCGGTATCTTCATTTCTTACGACCTCTCAAACCAAACTCATAAAAATTAGGAACGGTATTTGCTTTCCCACTAGCATACAAATAAGAATACCCCTTACCGTTCAAATCGTCATATTGATAACCTAAATTCTTATCCACATTTCGCGAGTTAAATAACCCCGCCGAATAAGCATTTGTTTTCGGTGTTTCATATTCCGTTCTCAAATCTTGGTACTTCTGCCATTTGTCCGCTACCGAAGTAGCCGCAGACATTAACCCCTGAAAACCACCGATAAGAGAAGCGTTAGCCTGTTGTCTTGCTTCGGCATACGCCGTCTGCCCCTTGTATTGCAACCCAATATTCTCTATCGCAGTAGCACGCCGTTGCTCAAAAGCAGAGTTCTGCAAATTAGCCTGTATCGTAGATACATCTCTGCCCACAGAAACACCAGTAGATTTTAGCAACGCTTGGGCAGAACCACTAGCCGTGCTCATACCACTAGCCGCCATAGCCGCTAATTGCGAACCTACCACCTGCCGGCCTTGCCGTTTGATATCCCCAATAGCGTCAGCCGCCTGCCGCGTTTGATACCCGATATTCCGTTCCGTAGCAATAGTGTTAAGCCGCGCTTGCGTTTCTGCCGCTCTCTGTTGCATACGACCGTACCGTTTAGCCGTAGAATAGCCTAAAACGCCCGTAGCAAGGCTTGCAACTCCACTTGCTATACCACTAGCCAAACTCCAATTAAAATTGCTCTTGGCTTCTTTTAGAACTTCCGCATTAGTTTTCTTTGCCATTTTCACTTTCCTTCAAAGCAATAAATTCTAAACTCAACATCATTAATAAAGACAGGCTCGCCCCACTCTCTAAATCCACACCATAAATTAAGTTTTCTCGCTTGCTCATATCTGCTGTCCGTTATTAACCACAATATACCATATTTATCAAAAAAACGATAGACTTCTTTTTTCGCTTTTTTCATAAACGATAACTTATGCTTTTCTACCAATGTCGTCGTTAATAGCCACATGACCATAAGATTATTATTTTGTATTAGTCCATATAATGCAATAGGGTTATCTTCGTTATCTACAAAAGCATAACTCTCTATACTTTGCTCCCTACTAATACGAATATGGTCGCGTAAAGACATTGTAGGGCTTACCGTTATGCACTCCGCGATGTCGCCCTTGCGGGCGTTGCGCTCAAAATACAAGTAGTCTAATTCCCTTATCTCTCTCGTTCTCATCTCTCGTACTCCAATTCTGGGATAACCGATATGATAGTTATCGGCAAAGGCTCGTCTTGTCTTATCTTTACTGTCGTCGGCTCGTCGTGCGAAGAAGGCAATATCTCACGATAGAAACCATTACGCAAGGAAATGTCGGTATCGTCATTAGAAGTCTTGCGCTCTAACATATTTACTTCTCTGTGTCCGTTCACACTAATCTTGGAACCACGCGAATTGTAGTACCGCACCGATACCGCTACTACCCGTTTCTTTCTATTGAGGTTGCTACCGTCGCCGTTGTTCACATCAAAGGTCAGTGTTTCAAACACGCTCTCATACGGCAACCCTACCGTTACTACACTCGCCGCATTGGGCAAGGTTATCTGCCCATTGGCTACTACCAAGTCCTTTACTACATACCCGTCGGCTAACGCTACTACCGTTTCGCCGTTAAGATATTCCAAACCTGTTATGACAGTAGCAGGTTCGCCACGATAGGTACGACCGCAATCAACAAAGAAACGGTCTTTCGGGTCAGCAACAGGCAACCGCGTCGGCATTTTCTCTACAAATGTTCCGTTCTTTCTCTGCACCGCAAGGTACAACTCTTGGTTAGAGCCGTCAGACAATACACCAATGGAAATAACTTTACCACCAAAGTCCATTGGAGTCCACGCTATAACCTGTTGTTGCCGTAAATAGGTACACGCAAGCACAGTTCCTTCCTCTTGCAATACCCAGATAATAGAATACGGCTCTTGCTGATAGGCCAACTCCTTTATCTTTTTGTTTTCAAACAAATGGTTTGCCAAGATAGTAATGTCCTGTCCGGCATAACCATCAGTTTCAAAGTTGTACGCATAGTCGCTGATAGCCTGTTTCATTGGGTGTACATAAATGATGTTATCCCGTACAATTACAGGCTTTACATTAGCACCACCAGTAGAACCTTGCTTCAAAAAGGTTGCACTATTCGGGGTAAAGGTATCGTTATTATGAATAAAGTTACCGCTATCGGTAAACACCACCAACTTGTTTCCCGCAATAGCCGTATTGATTTTGTTAATCTTTTTGTCTTTGATAATAACGCTAATTGCGTCATCATCTGTTACATCAGTAGATACCCCAAAGTTGTTATAATCACTAATCTTCGTAGCGTCTAAATGGTTATTGGTAAACCACTCCACCCTGTCTTGGTACAACTCTACATCTGTTGGATATACTTGCGGTTTCCAATACCCTACAAAAGAGTCAAAGTATGAAGGTTGTGTTTGTATCGTTTTCGCATTGTTTATGGTTAATGACAGTATTTTTGCACCATAACTATCGTTATTATGTTCTTCAATTCTTACCGCTTCTACTAATACGGCAGAAAAATTTATTGGGTACCAACCTGTTCTAACAGGCTTTTCGTCAATAAAATGACCTTTAAAAACCCATTGTTTGTTTACTAAAATAGACAAACTGATTTTCGCGTCGTTTGGCGCAATCTGTGTTTGAAAATAATAAGAAAGGAATAAATTAACCCCGCTCATAACCACAGGAGTTTTGAAATAGATATCCACAACAGAGTCCCCGTCGCGTGCTTCCATATAGGTAGCGTCATTACCGTCCAACATCTTCCACGCATTAACAATATCAGTTGCGTTACCTGTAATACTAATATCAGGACTAGAAGTGTTGCTCGTTAATACAGGCAAAGTGTAAGGAACTAATGAACCCGCATTGGAAATGAAATCAATTACATCAACAGGCACATCTATCGTTTCCGCTTTTAACGAAAAATCACTAACCTTTTCCACCGCACGGAGGTTTAAGTTGTAGGCCGTTGCGTCAGTTCTAAAAGAAAAGTTTAAACCAGTTGCCGAATAAGTACCCAACTCGTCAAAGTTTAACCGCACAAAAGAGGGGTTTCCCTCAAACGAACCTGCGAAATCGTAATTGTTGCTATTGTTGTACGACGAAAATTCTTCCCGCGTTTGCCAAGTTTCTCCGTCATCACTATATTCCAAAACAAAACGACCACTCCAAGTTCCGCTAGTCTTTAATGAGTAACTACCAACAACAAAAAATTTGTGTGTCTTAAATTCCGCCGCGACTTCCGTACTTGTTACACGACCACCAAAGTTTTGCGAACTTACCATTACTTCTACTTTGAATAGGTTGCCTACATCTTCCGTCGTTACTTTTCTTCCTACAAAGTTTAACAACACATAGACAATATGGTCCTCGGTCTTTTTGTTTAAATATACCTTTTCTTCTTTCGTTACATCATACGGCCCGTTCTTAAAATCGTAATCCTTTATTTCCCAGTTCGTATGTCCGTACCGAATTAGCATTTGCGGTTTGCCACCCCAAGCCAAATACATCACATCACCAGATTGGCAGAACCGTATGTTTTCCAAATCTGCCGTAGTAAAAAGCGAAACAATTTCATACGGTGTGCCGTCGGTATTTACTATCAACCCGTTTGTAGTATGGAAACGACAGTATTTGTTTCCGCACTCTATCATATAAGTTTCAGTATTAGAGAACTCAAAAGGAATAAGGCGCACCACCGAGTCTTTCGTTTGGGCTAACATCAATGTACCCGCACGGTTGCTCATACCACCCTGCGCGTGGACAAACATATTCTTACCGCTCTTAACAGACGATACAAACTTTTGGTAATCTACTCTGTCATAAAGCAACGGGGATATTTCCCCGTTGTTAAAACTTGGTTGTAATTGGTGTAATACCGCCATTTATTCCCTCGCTGTTAAATAAGGATTATCAAACACCGCCGTTTCTAACCGTTCCACCTTGTTCGTGTATCTCGCATTGTCTAGCGCATATTGATAGGTCTGCACCGCCATTTGATACAACTGCGTAGAACCAGTTAAGGACATCGCCATTTTAGCCGCTAATGCCGCCGAAAACGCTTCAACAAATTGGCTATCATACAAAGAGGTTTCTTCAATATCACGAGTGTACTCACATAACGCATATTCCACTTGCGACCGTATCACTTCTTCTTTCTTTACATTATCATATTCTAACCGAAAATGACCCGCCTTTTCCAACTGTCCTTCGTTGTAAATCTTTGTAATAAACAAACTGTTAGCGGGTTTGCTATATACAAACTCCATTACTCCCTTGTTCGTTTCTTGTCTAATCAAAGACAGTTTCGCAGTTGCTTTCGCAAAAGACCAATCGTGCGCCCGTAACAACTGTTGCCGCACAATATCATAATACTGGTTGCAAAGTCTTGCTCTTTGGTTTTCCTCTGTCAAAGAGGACATATCCACTTGTCCTAAAATCGCTAACGCCATATTGCATATATCTAATTTGCTTTTGTTCATATCTTATCCTCTTTGATAGAGGGGCGGCTTTTTACACCGCCCCTTTTTTGTTTTTCCCTTATTCAACGTCAATCGGAGGCATTGGAGTAAGGAACGCTTTTACACTACCTGCGTCGGGATCAGTACCCGTAACAGTATAGTTCAAACGAATATAGCGTTTGCAACCCAACGGCAAGCGCATTTTCACTACATTGGCATCAGCCGTCAGGTCAGCCAAGGCTACCGTTACAGCCGCCAATTCCTTTTTGGAACCGAAGGACGCGTCGTCATCAGTTTCAATACCGATAGCCAACGAGGTCAGTTTCGTAAACGCTTCTTTCACATTTACAACCAACCACAGGGCCGCAAAGGCATCGCCAGCCGCCAACTGGTCCACTTTGTTCGTGGAAGCCGCAGTTGCGGTAATCTTCTGTCCATCAGAGAATACAAGAGTGTTATCCATTAACATAGTCTTTCTTGCTCCTTATTAGTTCACTTTGGCTTCCGCGTTGCCGATAAATTCGCAAACGTGAACGGGGTAGCCGTTATAGGTCAGCACCAACGGCTGTCCGGGTTTTTCAGGCGTGTAGTACACATTACCTTTTTTGTTCAAAGCCTGTTGCAATTTGAAGCGAACTTTCTTGTTCATATACAAGATAGCCTTGCCGCCGCCGTCAATGTTCACGCGGTTGCAAAGTTCATCCAACGCTTTGAGCAAATCGTCGCCCGTAGTGATGTCAGCAATATTGCAAACACGACCAGCATAACGCCAGTCAGCAACGCACAAACCAGCCTGCCATTGGAAATGGTCGTGGTAAGCAGGGAAAGAACCGCCCTTGCCGTCTTCCACAGAAACGCATTTGTTGCCAGCAGAATAGTCAATATGTTCAATACCGGCCTTGGAGCCTTTCGGATAGAACATAAATACCTTATCGCTATCCCAAGTGATAAAGTAAATAGACGACAGGGCGTTGCCCGTACCGCCAGCAGACACTACGTTGCGAGAAGAGTCTTCGGAGTCAAAAGTACCCACTTTGTTATAGCGGGAAGCAAGACCAGTAAAGGACTCTTCTTCTTTCTTTTGGGAACCTTCAATAAGGGTTTTACCCATATCATAGGCCATACCAGTCATAATGGACTTGGCTTGCCCCATACGCACTTGTGCAACTTTTCCGCCTTTTTCAGCGACCAGTTTATCTACAATGCTGTCAGCGGCTAACGTACCAAAGGACTCCGTAACCTGTTTCAAACCGTCTTTAACAGGTTGCACACCTTTGTACGCTCTGCGCCACGTTCCGTGCGGAATAGCCGTACGAATAGCGGTCAAATGACCCGCGTCAGAGTTAGACTCAATTACCAACGCGTCCTCAATCATCGGGTTCGCTTTGGATAATACTTCGGCAACGGCAAGTTCTTCGCCGTCGGGGCCAAACTGTTTGGCGTGGTCTAACAAGGTATATACTTCATTACCCACAATTTCCATAAGTTTTTACTCCTTTTTTAGTTTCCGTATAAGATTTCTTGTACCGTTTTACTACTCTTTACACCGTTGCTGGTAGCAGGAACGGTTTTGTCCGTAGCAATTTTACTGCCAATGTTGCGAAATACACGCACCACCGCAGGGTGGTTTTCCAAGCCAGTATCTTTCATAAGTTTTACAAACTCATCGTCGCCGAATTGTTTGTAGGCTTGCACCGCTTCACCAAGTTTCTGCTCGGCATTTTCGCCAAGTTCTTTCAGTGTGTCGGCTTTCCAGCCTTCTTGCATTTTATGAAAGGCCTCCTCGCTCGCTTTGATACCCGCGGCATCAAAGTCCACAAGTTTCTGGGCTTGCTCTTGCGTCAACTTAAATTCCTTCGCTAACGAAATAAACGATTTCATTTTCCCTTCGTCTAATTTCATACCCTCGGGCAATTTAAATTGGGCATCGTCTTTCACTACTTCGGGCGTGCTGGGTTTTGGTTCCGCATCACTCCCTTTTTCAGGGTTCTTGTTAGACCCCTCTAAATTTTCCGTATTAACAGGTTCAGTCGTCTGCGTAGGTTCCGTAGTTGCCTGCGTAGGTTCAGCAGGCGACGGCTCTACCGCTTTTGGTTCTTGCGGTTTCGCCGTCGGTTCCGTTGTTACCACCGTATTGGTTTCTTCTGCCATATTACTCTTCCTCCGATTGTTCTTTTTCCAAAGACTTTATCATACTGTGCCACTCGTTCTGCATTTGCCAATAAACGGCCTTATCTGCTTCATTAACGAGCGTTTTTACTACTTCCGCTACCATAGCCCTGCCACAGTTGTAAGCCGTGTCCTGCGGTCTTTCGCTACGATATATGCCTTCCACAGGCACTCCGCATTGGATAATATGATAAAGCACAGCACGACCCGCCGAAGTCTTTAACAAACTGCGGTAGTCGTTTACTAATTTCTTGTGCAATTTATATTCCATTATTCCAAACCTTGCGCTTGTATCGCTTTGTCTAGGGCACTATTCTTGTTTAGTTCAATGTCGCTTGCCTCTTTCGCCATTTGCAACTCGTTCACGGCCTGTTGCTGTTGGGCGAGTGCGGCCTGTTGTTGCGCCCTCTGCTCTCTTATAGCAGATACTACCTTTTCGTCGTTTAACATATCAGGCTCCACTCCTATCATCTTCGCCGTCTTACGCGCCACGACATCAAAATTAATGTTATCCAATACGCTCTGGTCGGCTTGTGCCAAGTTAAACAATACACCAAGATATTGATTAGTCGCACTTACACCACTCATCTTTTGTGCTTGCGCTACCATAGACACATATTCCACACTCAACTCCTGCCCTTGTATGTCAGCAGGTGCTTCGGGTACAATTCCCGCGTCTAACGCATATTGGAAAATAATGTTAATCAGGTTGTCCAATACTTCCATTTTGAACATTTCAAAGATAGGACCTAACATCATTAACTTTTCACTATGCAATTCTTCCACCTCACGCGCCGTCTTTTCTTGCGTGATTGTCTGCAACATAGAGAAAATATCTACATAAAACGATTTGTTAATTCTTTGCTCGCATTGGGCAATAGCATATTCCAAAGACTGCATATCCATTTGTACTTTGTACACAGGCATTATGCTTTGGTCCGTAGAGCCATTAAAACGAGTTATACCGTCGGGGTTAAGGTTTACTACACCAGGTACATTGGAAGATACTTGCAACGGCGGGCGGGTGATTTTTGCTAAACCAATTAACTTCTCTTGGTTCATCTTCTGCAACATCTTTACATCGCCCAAAACCTCTTGCCCAATTCCCATACCGTAAATGTCGCTAGACGACTTAACGCGCCAACGCGGACAAATTACAGGGAAAAATTTGTAACCACCTACACGCAAAGGCTTATCCCCACACTCTTCCCAATAAATAGAAATAAAAGGCATATTTTGGTTATCTACCTTTTCGGGGTTTCTGCCTGTGTTCGGCATAATCATATGATAAACATTGACTTCTTCGTCTATTTTTCCGTTCTCATACATCTGCCGAGTGTTTCTGCTTACATTTTCTAACCCAAATTCCCCAACCAACTCCCCTACTGTTTTTACAAATTGTCTGCCAAATGTATCTATATTAGCACTTACCGTCTTGCCTAACACATATTCCCCAGCAGTAAAGGTTGTCGCGTGAACCACATTGTCCCAGTCGCGGTCAATAATCATACAACCTGTTCCGTAAGTGGCAGTTTCTTCGTATATCTGGTGCAAGCATTGATAAATGTTAGAAGATGACATAATATCTTCTAACAAGTGTTTAATGTTAGATAACCAGACATCTACCGAATTGGGAAGATTACGAAGTCCTAACGATAAGCCTAGGGTAAACCAAGAGCGGGAAGGGGAAGTTATCCCGCTCTGCATACCAGACGATAATATGGATATCGCCTGGCGGGGGGTGCTGTCTAAAAACTTCTTGTAGTCAATGGTCCGTTTCTTTTTGCCTTTGTCTTTGTCAAAAAAACCAGAGGTAGGATTTAAGTTCTCGCTTATATCCTGCCACAAGGGAATATATAAATCCCTGTACGCTTTTAACGAACCATATCTGTTTTTTAATTTGTTAAAATCCATAGTTATCCAAGTGAACTTTTCAAACCTACACCCGCCGTAGGAGCAGGAGTGCCAAGGCCAGTTTCGCCAGTCTTTAACGAACCTAAAAAGCCTTTACGCAATAACCGCTTTCTGGCTTCTTCCATATCGCTATCTTCCGCATTTATCGCCGTGGCTTCGCTCCCCTTATTTAACGCTTCTTCTTCTTGCTTACGCAACGCTTCTTTTTGCGCCCGTTCCTGTTTCTTTGCTTGCTGATGTTGGTCCACAGCAGAATAGGTTTCTGCCGCTGCGGCAATAATACTTCCAATAGCCAAACCTGTCATAATTACTCCTTAAAGTTCAAACTCAAATTTAGCAAACTCTTGCACTCCGCTGTTTGCTCCCGCCGCATTAGGAGTGATTACTCCTAACTCGGGGTCTTTTATACGAGATATCGCGTCTATGCAATCGTCGTGTCCTTTCGGGAAGTTTATCATCTCGTATTTCAATTCTTGTATTAAGTCGTGGCTCTTACCCTCGTAATCCCTGTACTCCAAACTCTCGGGTATGTAAAACTTGCGGTTGCTAAATGTCGGGACAAATCTGTCCACACGCTCTATCTTACTTAACTTGCCACCAAGTTCTACAATGGGGAACCGTATGTTTTCCGTTTCTTGGCATTTGCGGATATAGTCCGTATCTGCCATTAACGCATACCGTTCATACCCTACTACCAACGGCTTATACTTTAATACTAATTCAAATAACTTTTTCTTGCGTTCGTCTAAATTTAATTTGTCTTTTACCAAATCTACTAAATAGACATTATCTAACGCATCTACTGCCATTACCGCTAACGCGGAATAGTCGCTTCCCTTCTTCTTACTTGTTGCCGCGTCAACCGTAATATACACATTTTTGGTTAGTTTGTCAAGTGAAGTCTTATCGTAATACTGGAATAACTGCGGATTAAACCTTCTCTCGTCGTCGCTAACAGGATTAAGCAACATCTGTGCACTAAAAATGAACGGAGTCATTTCGTGCCGCTTTTCTTCCAACTGCTCTTTCGTTATGATTTCGCAAGGTTCACCGTCTGGTGTGCCGTCTATCGTCGCAGGATAGATACGCGGTTTCACAATTTTGTTCTTAATCAAATAATCGTAAGTATCTACGGTATGATAACGAGTACCGATAAACCGCTTCTTTCCGTTTCGGCTTACCAAGTTAAATGAAGTAAGCAACGCATTGGTTGTGTTTTGGATAACTTCGTTTGAGGTTACGTTATTTACGGACACAATATCGTCGTACACAATTATATCCCAATGCCGGCCCGTAGCCTGTGTATCAAGCCCTGTGCCCTCTACCGTCGCTTCACGCTTCGTGCCGGTGCGCTTTACTACCAAACCTTTTTCTTCTGTCCAACGTACAGATTGTGTGTCTGGGTTTTCATACAGGACATCAGGGTATAATTCTTTTAATAACTCGTTACTTTCCAACTCTGTCTTAATAGCCTTTACAATGTCAATAGCCGCACGACGCGACCAAGAGCAGATACCGATAGTGATTTCGGGGTCCTGCATAATGTTCCAAATTGTCATACCGTGGGTAATAATAGAGGTTTTCCCTGAACCGCGAAACCACAAATCCAGCATACCGTCAGGCTGTTCCTGTACTTCCCTCATACGGGAAAAGTGCCAATCAGTAAACAAGTCCTTGCGGTTAAGAATATATACCACAAAGAAAAACAAATCCTTTCGGCCTATTTCCGCCATAATGACTCTCTGTTCTTCTTGCGAGTATTTGCTTAACGCGCTAATAATAGCAGGATATTCGTCTTTGGAACTAGGTAATCTAAAATCCATTATATTCCCCTCGGTTTCTTCTCACAAGTGTAAGAAACCGTTTTGTTTCTTCTTCGCTACATCTATCAGAGTATATATGAAATAAGAAGAAACTACTTAAATACAAAACAAAAAGAATTGCAATAAAAGAGAAAAGTACCCACTCAATAATTAACCCAATCATTTATCCACCTCCGCAAAGAAATAAGCCGCTACAAAAAAGCAAGACAAGACGAAAGCGGCATCAAGAACGCAGTAAAAGAAACTACTCATCTTCCACCACCTCGGCTTCATCTACCGCATTGGAAAGTATGGAGTGCCCGTCAGCAAGTTCGTCTTTTTTAGCCAGTCCGTTGTTTTGGATAAACACTTGAAAGATGTTCTTTGCCACCTCTTGACCTTGAACCTGTGCGGCTTCTTTCATAACCTGCTTGGTAAAGAATTTCGTTTCCACTTGGTTGCGGAAATCTGCTTCGTGATTACGCCAATAGATAACCGAGCCTTGCACTCCACCCAACGCCGCATAGACTTGGCCTAGGATATCGTCGCTGTTTTTAGACAGCGTGAGTGGCATAGCCAGTCTTGCTGGTGCAGGTGCTTTTCTTTTTCTACCCACAAGTGCTTTTGATTTTTCGTTAAGTTTCATACCTACTCCGTAAATAATTATAGAACGAAAAGAAAGAAAAGTCAAACTGAAAAAATTTTTGGGAAAAAAATTCTAACCCCTTGCTCTTTTCGTTCTTTGATTATTTCTATCCCTTTCGTTAATGTGTCCAAAATGACCTACAACGCATTTTTCTGCTCTTTTGGCATAGTCATAGCCAGTTGCTGTTCTAACTCTTTAATACGGGCTTTTAGGCTTTCCTTTGTTTCCGCATTGGTTATACGCTCCGCTTTCTTTTTTGCTCTGTACTCTTTAAGATAAGCGAGGCGGTGTTCTTTGTTTTTCTCATAATAATTCTTGTGATACACCGACATCTGGTCCTTATGTTCTTGTCTATACTTCCGCCAATAAGCATTAAACTTATCCGTATTGGACTTACGGTAATTGCGTTGGTATTCGGCAAGTTTTTCCTTATTCTTTTCGTAATACCGTTTTTGGTATTCTGCCACCTTGTCCTTATGGTTTGCCTGATAGCGTTTTTGCGCTTCTCTGTTTTTATCCTTGTTTTTTTCGTAATACTTCTTACGATATTCTCTCATCTTTTCCGCGTTATTCTTCCGCCACTCTTTTGCTTTTTCTTTCATAAGTTCCTTATTCCTGTGGTAATACTCTTTGTTATAGGCTAGAACGGCATCCTTATTCTTCTGTTGCCACCCGTTTCTGTACTGTTTCCTTTCCTCTCTATGGGTAAGGTTGTAAATTCTGCTTTTCGTGTTATTATCGCCCCATTGTGCTAATCTAACCAAGCATTTGTGGCAATAGGGCAGAGAGTTATCCGTTAATTCCTTACCGCAATTTTCGCAAACTAAAAACTTCTTTGTGGTTCTCATAGTTCCTCCACTATGTAAATATAAGTAAAGCATATCAAAAAAAGCAGAAAAAGTCAAACGATAAATAATTGTAAGTACAGGTGCGCACCGCAGGGTTGGTGTTACTACTACCACGCTTGGCGGGCCGTGCAGAGATGTCGTTCTGTCGTAGGGGTTGTTAGGTGCGTACCGCATTGAGTGCGTTACGAGCCGCTACTGCGGTCGTTTCCCGTTGCCCCCTAGTGGAGCGAAGCGACACCACGGGGGCGAAGCCTTGCGCCGTTGTTGTTTGATGTTGCCGTTGCCTTTGCCGTGTCGTGCCTTTCGGCAAATTCTTTTCTTTTTCTTTTTTATTATATTGTTTCTTTT
>NZ_JAJWTS010000029.1:0-5868 GCF_021632165.1 Candidatus Avelusimicrobium fimicolum | reverse complement strand
GTATATAGATTGCACATAGAAAATAGATTAAACAAATCGGATGCAAAAACGACCGACTTCTTTGCAGAAGCGGAAATGGAGTGAGAAATAATAGTCCAAATGTTTTTGTTTTTCATAGATACAGATAGTGTATATTTTTTTTTAAAAAAATGCAACAATTTTTTAAAAATATTTTTTTTCGTAAAAATTTAGTTCTATTCTCCGTCGGAGAACAGCAACCGTACATCATCCGTCAAATCTCTAATATTATATTATAAATTGACGTAAATTATTTGGCTGTTATTCAAATTTTAGCCCGCAAGTAGAAGCGTATTTCTGGTTTGCTTCTATGTTTTATGTCTTTAAGTAGCCCGATTACGGAGGTTGTTTTTCCCCTTCTTTGCCTTTGCTTTTTCCCAGTGGAGCGGCTTGGAATAGTTTAGGGGCAAGGGCAGTACATATTGCCACAGGCAGAGGTTGTTACGGCCCGCCGACACCACATTACATATTTTTATTAATCTTACAAATTGGGTGTTAGACAAAAAAGAGGGCTCCCTTGCGGAAGCCCTCTCTTGCAACAAATAAGATTATTTGTTTACGGAAGCCATATGGGCGATCAAATCCAGCACTTTGTTAGAGTAGCCGATTTCGTTATCGTACCAAGATACGACTTTCACAAACGTATCCGTCAAGGCGATACCAGCTTTGGCGTCAAAGATAGACGTAAGCGGGCAGCCCAAGAAGTCGGAAGACACAACGGCTTCATCGGTATAACCCAAGATGCCTTTGAGTTCGCCTTCGGAGGCTTCTTTCATCGCTTGGCAGATTTCCGCATAGGTGGCCGGTTTGGCCAAGTTGACGGTAAGGTCAACCACGGAAACGTCCAAGGTCGGTACGCGCATAGACATACCGGTCAATTTGCCGTTGAGTTCAGGAATTACTTTACCTACGGCTTTGGCAGCACCGGTAGAAGACGGGATGATGTTGCCGGCAGCGGCGCGGCCGCCTCTCCAATCCTTCATAGAAGGACCGTCAACCGTTTTTTGGGTGGCGGTGGTGGAGTGTACGGTGGTCATCAAACCTTCTTTAATACCGAACTTGTCGTTCAAAACTTTGGCAATAGGAGCCAAGCAGTTCGTGGTGCAGGAAGCGTTGGAAACGAATTGGGTACCTTTTACATAGGTTTTTTCGTTTACGCCGACTACGAACATCGGGGTAGCGTCTTTGGACGGAGCAGACATTACCACATATTTGGCGCCGGCTTTAATGTGGGCCTGCGCTTTTTCCTGGGTAAGGAACAAACCGGTGGATTCTACTACATATTCGGCACCTACTTTATCCCAAGCCAATTCTTCGGGGTTCTTGCAAGCGGTTACGCGGATTTTTTTGCCGTTGACGATCAACTGGCTGTTTTCAACGTCCGCTTCCACGGTGCCGTTAAATTTGCCGTGCATCGTATCGTATTTGAGCATATAAGCCAAATAGTCAACCGGGCACAAGTCGTTGATGCCTACGATTTCAATATCTTTGCGTTCTTGCGCCGCGCGGAATACAAAACGACCGATGCGGCCAAAACCGTTAATACCAACTTTAATCATACAGTTTACACCCTCCATAGATTTTTTACTTCTGCAAATATTTTACTATTTTTTGAGCCGTTCGTGTACCCTGTAAATAGGGTTAATTAAGCGGCACATCAATTTTGGTGTCCCGTCTGGTGGCAGGATTATACACCGTTTGACGTTTTTTAATTAATTTTTGTTCCTTTAAATCGTACACGTATGTTGTTTTAATGCTGTGGTCGGAACTGGTGCGCCCTTCAATAAGGGCTAACCCGTCTTTATCCCACTGCGCGCGGCGCGTGGTTAATTGCAAATAGCGGCCTTCGGGCTTGTCTGCAATCGCGTTTTTAATTTTACTATACGAGAATTTGCTTTCAAACGTCAGGTTTTTAATTGCCTTTTGGTTTTCGTCCAATAAGGAGCCTGCCGTTAGATATTCGTCAATATCCATATCAAAAATAGGCTTATCGTCAAAATAAAAGGGCACTTTGGCTACACCGCCGTTGTGATAGGCTTCCACCAATTTGTAAAGGTAATGCGCATGCGTGGCGTAGGCAACGTCCTTACCGGGGTCCTCTGTGTGGTGAATACTGCCTGTGTGGATGCCCACCAGTTCCCCCTTGTCGTTTAACACCGCACTGCCGCACAGACCGGGACGTTTTTCGGCCGGCATAGAAATTGTTGTGCGAATAGAAATTGGCGTTACACCTACTACCTTGCGTTCCGGAATAGCGGCTGCGGAAGAGTGCGTAAAACCTTTGGAAAGTAAATTATTATCCAGATAAGGGGTAGCCTCGCTAATGGAATAAGGAGCCAAAAGGGACTCAATATCCTTTGGAAATTTGACAAGAGCCATATCTAGCATACTCTTGGGCGAATAGGCCACTACCTCTACGTGCTTCGTGCGGCAAACCGTTTTTATAGACAATAGCGGTGAATGTTTTGTGCAAAGCGTCTTTTTCGTTGGATGACACAGCGATTGCATGTGTGGCTATAACGCCATATATCTCGTTTTTTCCATTGTATGGAATAGAAACGACCGTTCCCGAAAAAATGTTTGTACCGCTGATATTTGCGGCTGCTTTGGGTGATTCCACCGCTTGAAAGATATACGCATCTTTCGGGATAACTTCGGTCGCCAAGATATTTTTAAGGCGCAAGTTTTCCTGTTGCAACTGTTGGAGTTGGGACAGGGCTTCTTGCAATTGGACCTTGCTGGAAAGAGTGGAAATGTTAGATGATAATTTGGGAACAGACGAACCGGCCGGGAAAGTAACGGCAGAGGGAATTTTGACCTTGGTGGGTAAGGCCACGGAAGGCAAGCGGCTAATTCCTTTTGAGGTTGCTTTTGAAACCTGCTCTGCGGCGCGTGCGCCGCGGCTGATAGAAGGTACCTGAGCCCCCGCCGTAGCGGGCACTAAAACAGAAAGTAGAAAGGCAAAAGTTAAAAGAATATATTTTTTCATACTTATATTTTAACACTTGCGTCGGTGGCTAACAAGGGTCAAAGGACCTAATTCCCCTTGGGTCCATAATACTTTTTTATGCCTTGTAATAGGCGAGAAAAGGAAAAATCTTTCATTAAATGTACTATTAGCACGACTCCTATTAAGGGGCGCAAAAAAGAGCCCAGATTGAGTACTAAATCAAAATAAGATGCGAAAAAACAATGAGAGGGCAAATTCATTGGCATAAACAAAAGGGCTAGTAAGAAAACGGTTAAATTATCCGTTTTTTCACGAGGGTCTTTTAATAGTAAGAGTACGGGCAGGGCCAGTTGGATTAGTGTATAATCGTGCGAGACAAAGGGCAGAAACACTTCGGATAGGGCTAACAAAAGTGCGGCCCGTACGAAACTACGGTTAATAAATATAATATAGGCGCAGATAAGGGAAAAAATACCCAATGCAAAAAACATATAAAAGGGCATTGTGTTACGGGAGAAAATCATTAATGTTTCCCAACTTTCAGGCGCGCCTTGTATTTGCGTTAGCAGAAAGACGGGCACCCGGATTAAGTTAAAAAATGAGTGTGAAAATTCCAGCCCCAGCGGCAGTAACTGGTGGCGCATATTAAACCCTTCAAAACCTGCAAATCCTTGAAACCCGCTCCCCCACCAGCCAAGTGCCAACAGGGCTCCAGTAAACAGCACCGTTCCGGCCAGTTCCTTATAGCGTTTATCCGCCATAAAAAGTACGAGGAATACGGCGGGATAAAGTTTCATATTGATTCCTACGGCTAGTAAGAGGGCGGCTAAGCAAAAGCGTTTGGCTTTGTAGCACAGTAGAAACGCGGCGCAGACAGCAAACAATAAAAGTTCCGTATTGGCTCGGTCCAAAGCCAAAAGGAGCGGAAAGGAACACAGCGTAAAAATTAGGGGCGCAGTCCATTTTTGTTTGAGGAACGAAAAAGCACAACGGGCCAAGGCAAAATACAGGGCCGTTCCTCCCGCAAGCATTGCGTAGAGAGAGCCTTTTTCCGGCAGGTATTTTAACCCTTGTAACGCCCACACAAAGAACGGGAAATAATTGCCGCTTTGCTCGCCGAGGGCTATTTTTATAGTTTCGTAAAAATCGTTAAAGCGGTAGCGCGGGTCAAAAAGAAAGGTAACATACGGATAATACTCTCGGTGCAAAAAGAGGTTTACCGTACAAACAGCAAGAGCAACAACTAACCCAACTAGGAGTGCCCCACAAAAGAATTTTACCCGTTTTTCCGGGGTAATATCTTTCAGCCAAAAATCCCTAATACTGGCAAACATATTAAATATTATATCTTTATTTTTTCTTTTTTTTGCTGAACAGGGTGATTAATTTCAATAAATGGCGCGCAAAAAAGAATTTGATTCGTTGGGTAAAATTCAAATCATTTTTTACAAAGGCTTCATTTAGTTTGTTTCCGTTGTAAAAAGTATAATTCTTGCGGAAAGAACCGAAAATATAGCCAAAGAAACCGTGTTTTCCCACATTTTCTAATACATAGGCGCGCAGTTTGGGATCTTCTATCATTTGCAACGAATTTAAGAAGCCGACCGTCCAAAACATATTGCGGGTGGTTGCCGGAATATAACTTTTTTCGGCACCGCGGGTGTTCCAGTCATCCCCGGAAAAAACAATGTCTAACGTGCATTTATCCATTATTTCCCCTTGGGGTAAGAAAATAAGGCCTTTTTTGTTTAAAATATCGCAAACCAAGGCCAAATGCGGGAACATATTGGGGATGTTGTTGTACATATTCATCAGTACCCCGTTTGTAATAATACGGGTGTGATAAATAGCGGCCGGGACAAAGGTGCATTGGCGGACAATTTTGGCAATATTGTTAGACCCTTTCAGGTCGTCTTTGCGGGTTAAAATTAGGTCGTATTCTTCTGTTTCCAATGCTTTTTCAATTTCGGCCCAGGCGTCCCACTTAAAAGAATCATCATCACACACCACCCACACATAAGGGGCCGTAGCCATTTCGTAGGAGCGGGTGATATTGGCATTACCGCCGATATTTTTAGGGTGGCGGATATGGGTAACATTGGCAAATTTCTTTGCAAAAGATTCTATTACCTCGCTTGAACCGTCCGTAGAGGCGTTGTCTAAAACCGTAATGGAGCAATTTTTAACCGGGCTGTCCGCTGCGGTTAATTGTTCCAGCGTGTGCGTAATATATGGTTTACGGTTATAGGTTGGAATAATAATTTCTAATTGATTGGAAATATTCATAATTTAAACTACCTTTTTTTTAGAAAATTGTTTTTTATGTCTGTAATCTCTTAATAAAATAATAGAAAACAACTTGCGGAAAAAATAATACCCTAATGTGGAAAAACTAGCCTCTCTTATAGGCGGATTATGGGAAAGATAAATGGGATTTTCTGTAATTTCCTGCCGTATGTTTTTTATACTAAAACTAAATTTTTGTTCTATCGCAGCGCGTAAAATAGGATTATCCAAAATATCAGCCAATGCTAATCTGGCAGACCACCGGTAGAAAATATTTTTAGTATGATATGCCACGTGGTGTGCCAATACAAAGGGCACAAGTAAAGAATCTGTTTCAGTTAAAAGTTGGGCATAGGGGTCCAGCGGCAAGAGTTCTTTGATTTTGTTTACGGATAAGGAACTCTGTAAGAAAACTTTTATAAACCGGACTGCTTCAAAGGCACTCCTTTTTATAATATTATCATACGCGTGCACACTGCACATTTGACCGCTGTGGAGGCGATATAACACAGCGGGTTCCTTAACAAAGCACAGTTTCCCCCCATTTAATAAAATTTCCGCCCAATTACACATATCCGCATTTAAAATTATAGAGCAATCTAAATGGATTTGTT
>NZ_JAJWTS010000018.1:0-32164 GCF_021632165.1 Candidatus Avelusimicrobium fimicolum | reverse complement strand
CCGTTGTACCAATCGTTTGAGGATTAGCAAAATACCCTCCCTGTTCAAGCCAGCCATCGCTATACAGGGCATACCAATCGTTGCCGTTGATTTCTTTTTTAACAAGATATCTACCTGAGTTTTTGTGTTTCGGCAGACGGAGGGAGTTTTGCGCTGTATTCTCATCAACCACATAATAGGGGCACTCGCCGTAAGCAGCAATGGCAGAGTCATATTCAGCCTTGGTTTTGCACAGTTCGGGGTGGCTTTTTACCCACGCGTAAAAATCGGGGTACAACGCGGCGGCATTAGGATAATACTCGCCTGTCCAAGCCGGCAAACAGCCGGGGTTGTCTTTGGCTAATGAGGATTGGCTCCACACTAACTGCCCGATAGCAAGGCCACGGGAATTTTGCGCACTCTGTGCCGCGTCCTGCGCGCTGGCCGCCGCTTTGGCGGCCCAATGCCGGGCAGAATAAACTTGTTCTTCGCTCATAATGCCCTCCTAACTGTTCAGCACGGAAACATCCACCGCTTGGTCTTCCGGCGCATTGGCCAGTTGCTTGCACAATTCGGCCAAAGCCTGTGCCTTGGTTTGGGCCGTTTGAGCGGAAGTTGCACTACTAGACGCAGCCGTGGCACTGTTCGCCGCATTCGTAGCCGATGCGGCCGCTGCCGTTTCACTTTGCCCTGCATTGGTGGCCGAAGTAGCCGCTTGCGTAGCCTTTCCAGCCGCGGCCGTCGCACTCGCCGCCGCGCTGGTGGCGGAACTGGCCGCATCCTCAGCTTTTTCGCTTGCCGTTTGGGCGCTGGTGGCCGCCGCAGTAGCGTTGGCCGCAACATCCTCCTTGCTGCCTGCCGCTGCCGTAGCGCTTTTAGCCGCCTTGGCCGCCCAATGTTTCGCAGAATAGATAGTCGTTTCGTCTGCCATAATTTAGTTCTCCTGTGTTTCTTTTATCTCGTCTAACAAAATAGCAATATCCACCGGCACATCTTCATCCGCACCGGCTATATTGCGTGCGCACCGCGCAATTTGCAAGGTCTCGTCTTTCAAGTCGGAGGCTTGGGATAAAGCCTTTTGGGCCTCTGCCTGCGCTTTTTGAGCCGTGTCTTTCAGTTCGTTTAACTGCTCTAAAAAGCCTTCTGCACTGGGTTTTTCCTCAGCGCTCACGGGGTAACAAATGGCGCGGGCCATTTGCTCTTGCGCTTCCTGGACCAAACACGTCAATTTGTCAAAACCCCGTTCCAGTTCTTTGGCGTCCAACGCGTGGCCGCTTTGCAAATCAAGTTCTTGCGTGGGGGGAGTTTGACGCAAAAGCGTCAGCGTATATCCGTCCGCCAACGCTTCCATGCCGCTTTCCAAGGTCGGATAAGTAACGCTGTCCAATGTATCGCTAAATGCAAAATTTTTTGTAATTTCGCTTTCCACTCCTTGTGGGGTGGTTAGAAATAGGCGCAGGTGGCTGCCGTCCGCCAACGGAAACGTGATCCCAAACATGCGGTTTTCGCCGTTGCCCTTGTATTGTAATTTGGTGGTTGTATTCGCTACGGTCATTTTTGGCTCCTAGTACCAGAGGGTAATTTTAATCCCGTAAGTGTCGTCAGCCAAAATCGTATTGCCCTCAAATTCGCTGGCAGAAATTGCATAGTAAACGGTGGCAAAGTTTCCGCTTCTGTTCCCGTATCCAACCACGGAGTGCAGAGGAGTGCACCATACAGTGCCGTCTGCGTTGCACAGTTCCAACGTGATAAACTTATATTCCCGGGTGCCGATATTGGTGCGGAAGTTGCCTGTTCGGGCTGCCTTGCTATAACCTCGCTCGTTATATACCACTAGCCCGGTTAGTCCAGTGCTGCTTCCGCTTTCCGTGCCTCCCGTAAAATTAATTGTTCCGTCGGCCGCAATACTCACATTTGGCCCAGGAATTAAGGTTTTTTGTTTGCCGTCCAGGGCGGCTTTAATCACTTTGTTTTGCACTGGGTTGGTGCTCTCGCTGTCCAGGGTGCTATCTACCGTTATGCCCGTTCCACCGTTTCCGCCACCGGCGCCCGTTATGGAAATTATATCGTCCGTAATATCTACGCCCGGTCCGGCTGTTAAGATGTTTTGCTTCTTGGCAATAAGGTTGCGCAAATCATTGTGTGCTGTTTGGCTGGCATTGTGTTCATTTACGGACGAAGAAACCTCCTGCGCGGCATTTTTGGCTTGCGTAGCCGCGGTTGCCGCCTGCTGGGCAGCGCCGGCGGCCGCTTGCAGAGAAGCGGCAATTTTGCTCAAATACTCCTCGGCTGTATGTTCGTTTGTTTCACTCACCTTATAGGTCAGCGCGCGGGACATCTTTTCGCTTAGTTCCTGCAATACATACGTTAGTTTGTCAAACCCCCGTTCCAGTTCTTCGGCGTCCAATGCGTGGCCGCTTTGCAGGTCTATGTCTTGCGTAAGCGGCGTTTGGCGCAAAATGGTAATTTTGCAGTCTTTGGACAGCGTAGGCACACGGCTCCCTACCGTTGGGTACGTCAGTTGCTTTTGGGCCATATTAACGGTAAACTGCCCGTCTGCACTGGTTTCCACGCCCTCGCTGTCGGTTATCACCACCCGCAGATCCGCGGCGGATAGAATGGGGAAAGGAATCCCAAATGTGCGGTTTTTTCCGTCCCCAACGTAAGTTATTTTTGTAGTGGTATTAGATACGGTCATTTCCTTGCTCCTTATTCTTTGGTATTCGTGGCAATATGGGCGCGGTTTTCGGTGTAGCCCAGCATTTGCAGAAATCCGCGCATCGGGTTTTCTCCGCTGGCAATATCTGCCGTGCCCGTGGCAAAGCCCTTGGCATATTTGGCGGGAAGCCCGCCGATTAATTGCCCGCCTTCCACTAGCATATTCAATACATCTTCGGCGGCTAAATCGTCCTTTACGGCCATTTGTCCCATTTTGAACAGTTCGCTTACTACCGGCAGTTCCGGGCGTTCCATACGCACTGTATGGTCAAACATCTTTGCTTTGGCCACTTGGGCGGCCGTCCCCACGGCCATATCCAGCACGGGCAAACAGCCGGCCATTTGCACAAACGGGCTAAAAAACAGTTCGTCCGCCAGTATTTCGTCCGCATCATCATCGTCATAATACCAGGCCAAAAGCCCCAGCGTTGTCAGGGCGGAGTACATCCACGAGTTAAACAACCCGTAAATAGCCACCACCTTGGCCAGTTGCGCGCGGGAAATTTCCCCACGTTGGTATTCATAAATTGCGTCGGCAATTTTGCGCGCGTACTGGGCGGGCGTATTCTTAAAGGCAAACAGTCCGCGCACGATAAAGTTCATATCCCGCGCCTGCAAGGTAGATAAACTGCTTCTCGTATTGGCCTGTTGGCTTCTCAGGGTGGACTTTCTAAACTCGGCAAACGCTTCCTTTTTACTCATTCCCTTGGTCTGCATTAAATAGTCCACATACGGCTTCCCGCCAAACATAATAGCGCCCACGTCCCCTAGGCGCGTATTAATCGTTAATAGGTCGGTAAAGCGCAGGAATTTACCCCGGGCCGTCAGGGCGTTGGCATCTGCGGTGGCGCGGGCCAAAGCCTCGTTCATAGAGCCGCTTTCATACCGCGCTTTCAAATACGGGTCGCCAGACATCATAAAGGCCACCGTTTCTTTGGGGTGCATAATGGCCTTGGTAAATCCGCTCACCCATTGGGTGGCCGGCATATTTTCCGCGTAGTTTATGGCCGAGATTAACTGCTTTACGGCAATCGTCGGCTTTAAGGCAATCGCGCCCTTTACATAGTTGTTGGTCAGCCAGTCGCCCAATTTGTCCATTTCGTAATTAAGCCGCGGCTTGGTTACGCTAAACTGGTCAATGAGTTCCAGCATACGCTTGTAGCAGTCCTCGCCCACCTGCTCAATAATCGCGGGTTTTAACACCGGGCTTTTGAACACGCGGCGGATTTGGTTTAACTTTTCCGCCTTAAAGGTGTAATCGGCCGCACGGTCAATGTGGGTGAACAAAATGCCAAACGGGTTTTCCAACTTCATTTGCACAAACGCGCTGCTTACGCGCATTTTGGTAAAAGACGGGTTTTTGCTCATAGCGGCGGCCGCGTTTAAAAAGTCCAGTTCACTTTCCACCCGCTCCGTTTTGCTGGGGAAATAATTTTCCACGCGGGGCAAATCGTAGCCGCGTTCTTTTACAAACACGCTGTTAATTTGCGCGTAGGTTTTTTCCGCCTCTTTTTGTAAAAAATCCCCCAAGGCCCTGTCCTGCTTATCTAGCAGGGCAAACATATCGTTTAATTGGGCCCCGTACTGGTTTAATAAGCGGTCCATTAAGTTATCGTTCTTGGCATAGATATAGGCATCAATAATTTGCAGTTTGTTCAGTTCCTCGGGGAAGGCTTCGCCCGTATGTTTTAAGGCTCCGGGGTTGGTGTTTTTATCCACCAGGGCATAATTGGTAAACGTATATTTTTCGTTGCGCAAGGCGTTCATTTTGTTTTGCACCTCGCGGTTGCTGCCCAGCCCATAAATGCGCTTTACGCCGTCCATAATGTCCGTTCTGCGCTGCCAAGTGTAGGTAATGGTATCGGCTTCCAGGTTGAGCATAGAGTATTTTTCCTTGGTTTCTTTATCCGTTACCATATCCAAGAAACTTTCCCAGTTGGCTATCCAACTGGCGTACATCTGCTTTAACTTGCCGGCCTTTTTATTTTTTTTGATAGCGCCCAACACTTCGCTCTTGTCCTGTTCGGTGCGGTAATCTTTAATCATTTTTTCCAAACTTTTAGCCTCTCTGCCGGCCTTGCGCAGGGCGTGGATATCCTCGTAAGCCTGCTTAAACAGTTGGCAGGACACGTCCTTGCGCGCATAAGCCTGTATGGAAAGCATTTCGTTAATAATTCTATCCGTCGGGCTGGTGGGTTTATCTACAAGCATACGGTTTTGCAATTCGTCGGCGGCGCTTTGCGGCCCCAAATGTGCCACGCGCCGTAATTCTTCCAAGGCGGTCATTGTGGCCGGGTCCGTCATCGCTCGGCGGAAATTGCCCCGGCGGTCAAATAAGTTCATATTCAAAAGGGCTTGGATTTTGCGGTTCATATACTGCTTATAATTGTCCTCTTGAATTTCGCGTGCTTTGTCTATCAGTTTGTCTATCTCGTGTTTCCAAAGCGAGCGTTGGCGGCTAGCGTTGCGCGCGTACTTGGCCACCAGGCGGCGCACTTGGTCGCTTTCCAACCCGCCTTGTTTGCGCAGTACGCTTTCCATAGCCCGCATTAGGGCGGCTTCCAATTTTGGCTCCGCCTCTTTTAACACCTTTTCGGCGGCGGTTCGCCGGCGGGCCACTTCTTCGTCCGTCAGATTTTCATAAAGTTTCAGTTGCCCGCTGGCGGCCATATCCAGCACACGCCAGGCCTGCTGTATCTTTTCGTCCACGTGTCCGATAGATTCGGTATAAGCGCGCAGCAGTTCGGCGCGCACGTTGTCCCAATTTGTATTGGGCAAATCGGTGCGCCGGCGTTCCTCCTGCCCCTCGTTCGTGCGGTCGTAGGCGTCCTCCAAAAAGTCCAGCGCACCCGCGGCCGCGGTTTGTATTTCCTCAAAGGTCTTGGCGTTTTCCAACTGCTTAATTAAGATGTCTTTTCCCTCAATTTGCCGCTTGTTAAGTTCGGTAATTAAGTGGCGTTTAATCTTGCGGGCCGCATCCAAGGTGGCGGCGGAGGCCTGTTCTTTGGCTTGTGTAGTAGCGCCCTTGGGGTCCAACTTTTCGGCCAAGCGGTTTAGTTCCCCAAGCCGCAGGGAAAAATCCGCCAGGTCGCGCTTTTCCACCACGCGGTAGCCCTTTTCTTCCAGGTCTAAAATAGCCTTTAAGGTCTTTTTGGCTTCGCGCGGGTCGCCCCACACGTCGCGCACGGTATTCACAAGGGCCTTGTAGTTTTCAAAGTCCTGCACCTGTTTTTCCGTGCCCACGGGGTAAATAACTTCGCCGTTTAACGCGCGGTCTATCAGGTCGTAGGCCTGCTGGTTGATACGGTCCTGCTCCTCATAGGTCCGCCCTTCGGCCTCGGTTAGATAGCCGTGGTCGGCCAGCCACCGGGCCGGGTCATCGCCAATGCCGCCCTTTTTATTAAATACGCGGGCATTTTTATAGGCTTCTTTGTCAATTTGCCCGGCGTTGGCATATTCGGCCCCATAGCGGCGCAAATCTTTAAGCAAATGATTCGTGGGCAGTTTGGGCGCGGGCGCATCTAATGTATTGACGAGGTCTTTAATTTGTTCCAAGGTAAAATCGCCCCGCGGGCTGCCTTGGCGGATGTTGTTAATTTGTTGTTTTAATTTATCCACCTTACCCGTAAACAGTTTACTGTCCACGCGGCGGGCCTCTTTGGCCAAGAGTTTATCAAAGAACTCCTGCACCTCGGGCGAAAGTTCCACCCCCGTTAAGGAGCCGTAAATCTCGCGCAGCCAGGCGGCAAATTTTTCAAACAGGTTTTTGTAGGTCGCGTTAGGGGCTTTGCCGTTTTGGAAGTATTTTTCGGCCTTGGTGGCAAAGTTTTCCCTAAACCCGCGGCGTACAAATTGGGCGGTTGTGTCGTTTTCGTCTAACACATCACTAAACGCCAGGCGTTTGATGTATTCGTTCCCGCCGCGCTCTTTAATGGTTTGTAAAACGCGGGCGCGGGCGGTATCGTTTAGCAGTTTGGTTTTGCCCAAATACTCCATTACAAAGGGCGCGCTGTCCGCGTGGATTTGCCGCAGGTCCTGCATCATTTGCAAAAATTCGGGGTCTGTGCTGGCTTTTTCCGCCCGGTAGAGGTCGCGTTCCCAAATATGGAAATACTCGTGAATGGCGGTAGATTTATTGGCAGAAGTGCTGGCTACAATAATAGCGCGGTTGCTGTCTTGGGCAAAAACCACCTTCCCCAAAAAGTCCGGCTGGGCCACATTTTGGCCAAAATCAAACGACGTGTCGCCCTCGCTTTCCTCATAAAGCGTATAGCCGCGCGTGGTTTCGGTCGTTTTTAACGTGTTAAAAAAGCGGTCAAACGCGGCCGCAATAGCGGGCATTTCCGTATCGGTCGGGTACGGGAAACGTTCTTTCCCGCCCAAATAGGCCTCCGGGTTTACAATGTTGGCCAAGTAATCGTTGGAGTGTCCCTCTTGCTTGGCCTTATAAATCAAATAACTTTCAAAGGCGCGGGCGGTCATTTCCGTGCGGGTACTCCAATAGGGCTTTGAACGCAATTTATCCAAGTTTACACTACGGCTGTAAAACGTGTCCGTAATGGCTTTTAATACACCTTGGTAAGCCTCTTTCATTTCCGGGCGCAAGGCGCTGTTAGCCTTGGGATTTTCCGAGGTCATTTCATTTTGTCCGTCCTGTCTGCTAAAATAGTTATCCAAGGCGTGCCACCATTCGTGGCCCAAACTGCCCGCACCGTTCTTTTTATTCAAGTTGATAACCACGTGGCCGCGTTCGTAATGGGCCAGTTCATTGGCTTTGCCGCGTGCGCCAAAGGCCAGCCCCAGTGTGCCGTCCAAAGACACCGCCCGGGCCGGTATGCGGATAATATCTGCCATATCCAGGAGCGCATCATAAGCATTATTTAAGTCTTGCGCGCGGCGTTCCTGTTCCACCCAGTTGCCAAACTGTACGCCGCGGAAGCCAAACTCTTGGCTAAACCGCTCCGGCGTGATAACCGTTCCGGCCGGGCGGTATTCCTTGCCCACGCGCGGCGCGTTGGTATCGCGGCGGACGGGGTAAATTTTGCGCTTTTCGGACAAAAGGGCTTCTAAATGCGCTTGGTTTTGGGTTAAAAAGTCAAACGCATCCTTTACGCGCTCAAAGCCGCCCTTTAAGTCAATAAATTTGCCCGTGGCAATTTTCTTGCCAATGATAATTTCGCCCGTGTCGCGCCTTTGATAGACGTCCAATTTGGTAGGTGCTTTGGCGGGCGCGGCCGACTGCGCCAGCATTTTGCGGGCCAGGGCCACCATTTCGGCCCGGTTTTGCGAACCGGCCACCCGTTTATATCCGCGTTCCAGTAAATATATCTTTTGGGGCTCATTAAAGCGTTGTCCGTTAAACATTAAAAAGTTGCCCGGGCGCAAGGAGTATTCCTTGGCCTTGGTAAATGCCGGGTAGCCCAGTTCTAGGTAAAAAGCCACGCGATTGTGGATAGCATCCGTTTTGTCTGTTTCTTTGAACAGGTTTACCATTTCCGGATGTTGCAGCACTTGGTTGGCCGTTTCGCGCGCCGCCTTTAAGCCTTCTACCCATTGGGCCGCGCGGGCGGGGCGTTGCGGCTTAACGGGCAGACTGTCGCGCAAAGCCTTTACAATAGCCAGTTGTTCGGTTGTAATGCCCTTGGCTATGGCCGCTTCGTAATTTGGTTCCGGAAAGTATTGGGATAGCGTAATACTGCGCACGTCGGCGGGCAGTTCGCTCGTCATAGCGGCGCGGTACTTGCCCCACATATCCTTGCGGGCCCCTAAAATCTTTTCGCCAAAATCCTCTATACGCTCGGGCTTGCCCGTGGGGGTAAAGGGCGGCAAGTCTTGCTTTAATTCTTCTTCGCTAAAAAGCCCGTCCGCCGTCTCTTTGAGTTCGCTGTCCTCTTGCGTGAGTGCGGTCCGTTCCTCCGCATTGACCTGCGTATCAAACAAACTCTGCTGTTTATCAAACAGGTTTTGCTGGATATTAAATAAATTTTCCTGCAACAGTTCAGACGGATTATTTGTCTTTCCGCTTTCTTGGGCCTTGACAAATTCTTCGTTATTAGTTATCCTATCTGTACTGGGACCCTGCCCGTAAGTGCTTAAATGCGCGGTGGCAGGGTTCCTTTTTACGTGTACATTATACAGGTCTAACAAATTTTTATCCTGCCCTTTTACGCGTTCCGTAGCCAATTCCACCAAAAAAGTATCTTCTCCAATTTTTACCGGGGCTTGGAAATACACATATTCTTCTACATTAGCCTTATGAGCCAATGTTTTTTTACTGGTATTATGGGACACGTCCACCGCGCCCTTTCTATCCGTTTTTTGGGCCACATTAACAATTTTTTCCAATGTGGTCAGGGCGGTTTGGTGGCGTTTTAATTTTCCATTTTTTAGTTTTACGTTAGAGTTTTTAATATGGACCTTGTTATCTGCCGTAATTTGTATTTGCAAGGGCGGGGCAGCCGTATCCATAGCCTGGCCGATAAGGGCGTTCAAGGAAGATTCCACTTGTTGGGCGCGCTGGTCTGCCGGCAATTTGGCAATGTCAGCAAACGGAGCCGTTAAATCTACCGCATTTTTATTTATGGTTTCCTGCAACAAAAAGTCCTTTTCTGTTAGCCCCGCATCCGCCAGTTTGCGGTCAAATGCCGCTTCGGCGGCCGCTTGCTCCTGTGCTTTGCGCGCTTGTTGTTCCTCGTATTCGCGCTTCCATTGTTCGCGCCGGGCGGCCACGGCGGCCTGCACGGCTTCGGTATTGTCTTGCACGGGGGCGTTTTCAAAGTCCACTTCCGTCATTTCAAACTCGCCCGGTTTCAGGCCCGCCACGTTCAGCACGCTGTTGGCGCGGCTTTGTTCCAAATTGCCAAGTAGCGCCGCGCTGTCCGTATCGTAGCCGGCGGCCAAGGCCTTTTGCTCCGTGCGTTCCGCCACCTCATACATTTTGCGGGTGGTTTCCCTGTCCGGGTTGCGGGCTTTATCAACGGCCGCCTTAAACGCTTGGGCTCCTTGTTCCACATCCCCATTGGGGTAAACAAGCGGGCTCGTGGCGTTGGATAAAATCTTGTGCACTTGCGCATTGTTTTCGGGTGTCGCCGTTGCCTTGGCCATATTCAGGGCCATTTTATCGGCCAGTTCTTTTTTAATACCTCTGTTTTGCAGTTTTTTGCTCGCACGGTTTACCAAGGTAGCCACGGGTACGGCCGTAAAAGACCCCAAGACAAACGAGTATCCAATGCCCAGTAAGGTGTCGGCCAAGTCCTGCTGGCGGCCGCCAAAGTGCTGCATAATAATTTCCTCAGCGGTTTGCTGGGCGGCCTCTTCACTGCCCTCACTCAAAGCCGAGGCGGCAATACGCCCCAATACGCCCGTTTTGGTTAAACTCTTAAACAGCATTTCCATACCCAGTAGTTCAATGCCGCCCTCAAACGCACCGCCGGCAATGCCGGAGAGTAACGCCCGGTCCGGGGCCACGCCGTTTTGCAAGGCCTCTTCATAGTCCTGTTGCCCGGCCGTAGCGCCAAAGGCAATAGCGGCCGCCGCGGGGCTGCCTGTCAGCACCGTAAGGCCAATGGCCGCCATAAGGCTGCCGCCGGCGCCAAACAAATCGTACAGGAATCCGTCCTTTTCGTTCTTTTCAATGCCGGCGAGTTCACGGAATTTGGCGTTATTTTTGCTCATCACCAGCAAGGCATCCCGCCCCAATTTGCGGTTGTGCTCATAGTCTTGGCGTATTTGGTGCAGTTCCGCCAAATACGCATCGTAGAGGTCCTTTTTTCGTTTATCCAGGGTTTGCGCCCCGGGCACGGCCAAGGCTCCTTGGTTTAATTCCTCGGCCTGCTGGGCGTATTTGCGGCTGGTCGCGCGCGAAGCCTTGCTGTATTCGTATTCGTCCAGTATGACGCCGATGCCGCCCGCCATAAGGCGCTCGCCCGACTGCCACATAGACACACCCGCATTGGCCACCGCGCGGTAAGGGGTTCTCCACCAGCGGTGGGTTGTATCGGGGATGCTTTCGTCCAAACGCTGGTAGGCAAAATAATTGTCTTTATTTTGGTTGCGCAGTTCGGTCTCTATGGCAAATTGTAAGTCCTGCGCTCTGCGCAAGGAGGTATTTACAATTAAGTTTTCCTTGGGCAAATATACGCTTCTGCGCTCCGGCTCCAAAGTGGCAAGCGGTGCGGGGGCAGTTAAAGGGGTTTTAGCGGTTTGTTCTTGTTCGTTCATAAAAGTTGCCTGTGTAATTCTTTGTTGTTTTTATCGCGTTTAATCAAATACGCGGCGCCGTTTTCTTCTTGGTAGCGGTAGCCGTCCAAGCGGCTTTTTACGTCAGCACCCAAACGGGGATTAGGCTTAATACCGTAAGACTTAAAGGTATTCTCACCCACCTGCACGTCCATTACGTCGTCCCGGTTTATGGCAAATTTACTGCGTACATAATCGCGCGCCACGGTTTGCACGGCGGCCACCGCTTGGGTGCGGGTGTTGGTATCCTCGGCCAGCAAATTGACATTGGCCGCTTGTAAAAATTGGGCGGCTTGCTCTATAATAAGGCTCTTTTCTTCCGGGGTTAAAAATCCGCCCACGGGGTAATTTTCATAGTTCTTTACTTCGCGGTCGTTCAGTAAGGAAATTCCTTCCACTTCCAGCGGAGCCAAGCGGGTGGTAGTGCCGGTTTCCGCACGTTTTTCTGCTCCGTCGGAAAGCAAATTAGCCTGCCGTACAATTTCGCCCAAGGCCGTATCGTTGGCTTTTATATCCATAGTGCCCAGCGCCTGACGCAGTTGGGACAACTGTTTTTCGGCCTTTTTTAGGTCCTCGCCGTCAAAGTCGTGGTGGGCAATTTGGCCCGAAAGCGCACCAATGGCGGCCAGCACGGTTTGCGGGTTGTTCATATCCTTGTTGCCAATTTTGGGGTCCTTTCCGCTTTTTATTTTCCACTCAAAAGCGTTAAAGCCGTTTTCGTGTTCCTGCCAGTTGGCCTGTTTTATTCGCCCGGAACGCGTGTCCGGGCTGTCTAACAAATTGTTTTGCACCCATTTGCCGTATTCCAAAAGCCCCTTGGCATCCAACGGGCCAAAGTTTTGGCTGTATTGGGTAAGCGCACTGGCGGGGTTGCGCATCAGCCCGACAATTTCTTCTTGCAATTTTTCGGGCTCGGTTTCGGCCATAACCAAGGCGCGCTCATAAAGCGGGCCCAAGCGTTCGCTTTTGGAGCCCTGCGCTTGGGTTTGTTCGGCCTTTTTAATAAAGTTATTTAACTGGTTGTAATCGTCTGGCAATAAATCGTCTTTTACGCCGTCCAATACTTGGCGGGCGGCTGACAGGTTACCGTTGATAATGCTCCCTTTCACCGCGGCCGATACGTTGTCGCGCGCAATATCAAAGCGCAGCAAAGCCTGCGCTTGCGGCGGCACGCCGGCGGCCGTGGCGTTTTCATTGGACTTCTTATACGTATCGTCCAAATTGGCGCGCATGCCTGCGACGGTGGTGATCGCTCCGGCCAGGCCCGCCTGCTGTTTTTTGTAGGCATCCGTCAGCAAGTCGCCTTGGGCGCGCTGTTGTTTTAACTGGTAGCGTGCCACGGTGTCAAAATTATTTTGAAAGTCCTTTTGAAACTCCAACGCCAGTTCTTCGCGTTCATCATCGGTGGGGGCCATATCCAAGTATTTTTTCATTAGTTCTTGCCCCTTGGTTTGGTAATCGGCGGCAATGGTGTCGGCTTGGCCGTATTCCTTGCTGAGTAGCCCGCCGTCAATACGTTTTCCGTCGTCGCCCAGTTTGCCGTTTAACAGTTCGTCATTGTCCTTGCGCCAGTTCAAAATGGCGGCCGTCGTGCGCAGGTTGCGCTGGCGGACGGCCAAGCGGTTGGCCGCGTTGTCCATAGCGGCGGCCATGCGGTCTATTCCTTGGGCCACATTTTCGCCGGCGGCGGCCACGCTTTCGCCAAAGGCGCCGGCCACAGGTGTAACCGCTTGCGGCCGTGCGGCGGTAATGGATCCGGGGGCTACCCGGTTTTCATATTGCGGTACTTTCATTTAGCGCCTCCCCACATCCCGGCCACGCTGGCCGCGGTAGATAACAGCGAAGAATAACTATTAAGCCGTGCAGCCTTTTTGGCGGCCCGTCCGGCAATGCGCATTTGCTCGGCTTGCCCTTTGGCCGTAAGGGTGTTTAATTGCGCCTGCAAGGCCCGTTCGCTGGCGCGGGTAGATACGGTGCGTTTAAGATACTCCATATCTTCCTGCTCCGCGCGCAAACTGTCATTTACGGTATCTTCAAAAGACCCGCTGGACAAATCCATTCCGCTGGCTACTGCGGCGGCCAGTTGCTTGCCGTAGGTTTGGCGCCCTGCCCGGCGGACCTGTTTTACCTGATCGGCCGCCTGCTGTAAATCGTACGTAGTCTGCCGTGCGGCCGTCTGTTCGTCCAAAGCCGCTTGGCTTTCTTCGGCAAACGCCTGGGCATTGTATTTGGCGGCCGCAGCACGCCCGCTGGAAAGGGCGGACGAGGCATCCATAATCCCGCTGCCTATGGCAAGGCCCGTCCCGGCACCGCGCCAAAATTGTGGGTTCTTATAAAACGGTGTTTTCGTTTGCGTAGCGGCCGCGCCTTTGGCGGCAGCGTTGTTGGCAGTACACATTATTGATTCCTCCGTATTTCAAACAAAATAAAGGGCTGCCCGGTTTTGGCAAATACCTTCCGGGTAAACCGAGCCCCCAAAAATTGAAGCAGCCGCTTGGCTTGCGGATACCCGTCATCCACTGCGTTGTATAGTTCCGGATAAATATCCAAGAGGCCGTTCAGCACCGCGCGGCAGGTTATCACAAAGTCTTTTTTGGTGGTATTTATTTCGCCTGTGCCTAGCAGCCACACCCGTGCCCGGCGGGACAGCAACCCGTCTGGCCGTAGGCCAAACAAACACATAGGCACCCCATTGTGCAGGGCCGTAAAAGCAAACGGGCTTACGGCCACGCTTTCTTTTACCGCCGCTTGATAATCCTTTCTTCCGGCGTGTTCCAGTTCCAATTTGTCGCCCTTACGCAGGCGCGCCGAAACAAATCGGATGTGTTCGTCTTTGGTCCTTTCAATGGTTATCATAAATTACCCACCGTTACACACGGCACAATAGCCGTTATCATTAACGGGAGCGGGTCCCGCTGCTCCACTATCACGCTGGGCATTTGCTCATATTGCCCCGCAAAGGTGAAGCGGATGTCTTCGCTAACTAATTCTTTCCCGGTGTTATAGGCAAGTGGCTTTTCCGGGTTCCAGGTTTCCATATGGTCCGGGTCCGTGCCTACGCGGGCGTTGCGGCTGTCCACCACGCACACCAACGCCCCGGTAATGCGTTTCTTTTTGGCCAGTACGCTGCCGCTGTCTGTGTTGATATCCCCGCTTAACGTGCGCAGGCGCGCCGTATAAGGCAACCCCACGTGCACCACGCTGGCGGGCGCGGAAAGCGTAATTTGGCCGTTTTGTACCGTTTGGCGGGGCATTACTTGTCCGTCTGCCAAAATGGATACCTCTTTGCCCTCTAAATAATCCAGCCCGCTTACCGCAGTAGTGGGCTCGCCCCGGTAGGTGCGGCCGCAGTCCACAAAGTATTGTTCCGCCGGCTCTTTGCTTGCCAAACGGTCTGCCATTTTTTCCACATAGCGCGTGCCGTCACGGTTGACGATTAAAAATAATTCGTCGCGCCCTTGGCCCGGTATGCAGCAAATGCTCTCCACCCGTCCATCCGTTTCCATTTCCGTCCACGAGCAGACATTTTCCGCGTGAACATAGGTTAGGCACAGCAGTTTACCGCTTTCCATAAGCACCCACAAAAGCCCGTCCGGCTCTTGCTGGTAAGCCATTTCCAAGATTTTATCGTTATCAAATAAGTGGGCGGCAATATAGCACAGGTTGTCGCCGTGCAAAGCGTCGGTAGAATAATCGTACGCGCTGTCGCGCAGTTTGGTCCGTTTGGGCAGGGCATACAGCACGCGCGAACCGATAACCGCCGGGCGCACGTTAGCGCCGCCCTCGGCCGACTGTTTGGGCATTCCGGCATCGGTGGGGGTCATCACGGCCGCGTTAGAGGCAAATACGCCACCCGCCGTAAAGGCCACCAAACTCTTCATGCTGACTAAGGCATTAATGGCGTTGACACCCTCGTCTTTGAGCGTGGTGGATACTGCGTCGCTGTCCTCCAACGGCGACGACAGGGCAAAAGAGTGATTATCGCCAATGCGCGTACCCTGTACGCCGTCATTTTGGCCCCACACCAAGCGGCCGCCGTGCTGGCAAACGCTGGCGGGCCAACCGTTTTTGGTGCTCCAAGCGCCCTCGCTCCACTCGCTGGTGGCGTTAATGGTAATTTCTTTTCCGGCTTCGTAATCGTAGCCGCGCACTACAAAAGACACCAGGTATTTATCTTTCGTTTTGCCGTTGTTAATCCCCAGTGTAATACTGTTGGCTACCTGTGGGTTAATGTGTAAAATCCGCCACGTGTTGGTGCGTTCTTGTCCGCCGGCGGTAAAACATACGCTTTTGCCGCGTTCTTCACTGCGGATATTAAAGGCCTTTGTGTCGTCATAAGTCAAAAATTGGGTATCATCACCGGAACCCCCGCTGGCAATAAAAGGTTCGTCTATCCCATAGCCCAGCACGGATATGGATGTAATGACTACTGCGGCCGGAAAGGTATAGGTAAAGCCCAAACTACCGTCCTTGGGCACTTCTGCATAGGTGTCCGTGGTGCCGTCCAAGGCGTGCCAGGCATCAGCCTGCAAACTGGTAAATGTGCCGGCGGGCGCGGTGGCAGAGGTGAATACGGGGATGCAGTCTTTGTATTCCCGGCCCGTAGAAAAATACGTTTCTAAATCTTTGGTGTTATTTACCAGTTCCGCCGCCACTTTGATAGGCGAGATAAACTCGCTTATTTTGTAAAAAATATCCACTTCCTGCGCTTCGCAGTCCAGGCGCAGGTAGCAACGGCCATTGTTTACGCTCGGTTTTACCCGGATCCACCATAGCCCGGCCGGCACGGATACCACGTCATTGGCGTTAAAACTGTTTACGTCTTGGTCGGCGGCTTGGTCGTGGTACATAATACTGCTTATCGTGTGTAGGGGGAGCCAAGAATTTTCGTCTTTGGGGTCGGCGGAATATTGCAGTTCCACCTGTCCGCCCCATGTGCCGGTGGTTTGTACGGTCAGTTCACCGCTTACCAGCATAGCGTCTGACAAGGTGTTTTGTTGTGTGGTGTATTGTGGGGCAAAGTTTACGGCCCGCAGACGGTGTTTCAACTTCCACCACGCGCCCACATCGCCGGCCGAAAATACATCATTGGCACACGTTAAATAAAACTTGGCCAAGTTTTGGTTATACACGGCCGAGATTTTAAGTCCGTCGTCTTTGTTGGCCAGTTTCATCGGCCCATACAAAAAAACATAGTCGGAAAATTTCCAATCCGTATGGCCGTAGCGTTCCAACTGTTTGGGGCGTTTGCCGTTGCGGGCAAAATACATCACATCAGCGCTTTGGCAATAATACAAATCTTTCAAGTCTGCTTCGGCCAAATCGGTTTCTACCTCATACACCAAATGGTGCTGGTCTAATAATTGGCCGTCTGAATTAAAAAAGCGGATATATCCCGCGCCCAGTTCCAGCGAGTAGGCTTGTGTCTTAGAAAATACAAACGGCAGCAAACGTGCTTTTTTGGTTTGGTAAGCGGTTTTTTGTACGGTTCGTTCTTGGTCCCACGTGGGCTGGCGCAGGACGGTCCAGGTCAAAGAGCCGTCCGTTATCGTCATGGTAGCGGGGTTGGCCTGCAAATCAAAGGACGTCGCGCTCAAAGAGGGTGTTTTTTCGTCATTTTTATAAACCGGGCAGCCCGCCTGCGGCGTTTCGGATTCAGTGTAATACACCCCTTGGGTCTGTTCATACCCGCTCATACCCCACGCGTAAAGCGTCATGGGGGCCTCATAGGTGTAGGGCGTTTTCTTAACCGTGGCCAGCATTATAGTGCCGGGCCGGTTAGCCGCGCCACCTTGCGGATAAACGTAATAGTTTACGCACTCGCGCAACCAGGTGGAAAATTTCTGCTGGTCCACCCGGCGCCACAGCCCTGGTGCGGCCACGCCGCCGTTTAGCGTGGGTTGTAAAATGTGTACAGGCATTAGCGCACCTCCACAAAGGCACTGGTCTTTTCGGGCATTTCAAACTGTTCAATTTTGTTGGTCTGCCGCGCTTCGTCCAGTTTGCTTTGGTATTTGGCAAGCATCAGTTGCGCCAGTTGGCTGTCGCCTGTTATCGGTACGGCCAGTTCCGCCGCTAAGAGCAGCGCAAAGCAGGCCACAAAAGAGGGGTCAAATACGGCCGTATTTTCCACATCCGCCACATAGCAGACCCGCGCACCGCCGTAGGGGCACGCCACCAGTTTATTGCCCTGGTTGTCATAAAAGAGGGTATAGGGGATTTGGTGGCAAGGGGGCACGTCTTTGTAAGAAATTTTCTTAACAAAAATACAGTCTGCCGGCAGGGCAAACACATACGGCAGTTTAAGGTCGGGTGTTTCCACATCGCGTGCGGCCAAATCGGCCCAGCGCAAGGCAAAAGCCCAGTCGTGGGCGCGCAGTAAATTGCGGCGTACAAAATCGTACATCAGCCGTGCCGTGCGGGCGGTATTGGTATCCTCGGCATCGTCGTGTACCAGTTTTTGCCCCAAGTTGGCCAAGGCCAAATTAATGATAGCGGTTTTAGAAATGTCGTTTGCCATAATTCCCCTGTACCCCGGCCGTTTTTGTTCCGGCCGGGGTTGTGTATTTTGCTTACAGCCCAATACCGGGGTTGTCCATTAAGAAAGCACTCATGGTCCCGGCGGTGCCTGTGCCCGTCACGGTGTATTTAATGCGGGAGTATTTTTTCATACCCACGGGCAAACACACCTTGCAGAGCACTTTGTTTTCGGTTAAACTCGCCGCCGAGTAGTCCGGCAACGTCATAACCGTTTCAGCAGACGAGAATGCCGCATCGTCCGCAGTTTCCAGCGTGGCCACCAGTTTGGTAAGTCCGGCAAATGGCGTACCGACCTGTAAGACCAGGTACAACCCGTGTACCAAGTCGCCGCCCAAATCAAGGACGTTGGTGGAGTTAGCCGTGGCCGTAACGGCCTGTTCTTTGGAGTAGAATAAGGTTTCATCTCTCATATTACGCTCCTAACTTGGCTTCGGTGTCTTTAATGGCATCGCACAAATGCACCGGGATTTCGCTAAACCGCAAAATCGGTTTAGCATTGGGCGTATCAGGCGTGTATTGCACGTTGGCCTTATTGCCCACCTGCTTGCGCAGGGCGCTTCTTACGGTGCGGTTCATATACCACACGGGGTGGCCCACATTGGTGGCTTGGATTTTTTCTTCCAAGTCCTGCATCAGGCCCACCAGGTCCACGTTGGCCAAGTCGGCGGTATTAATGTTGCAAATACGGCCGGCGTAGCGCCAGTCCTGCACGGCAATACCCAGTTTCCACTCAAAGTATTCCTTGTAGGCCGGGTATTCCTCACCCTCGGCATCGGTATGGTTGACTAAGCCGAAGTCTTTGCGTTCCAACCCGGCTTTGGCCCCTTTGGGGAAGAACGAAAACACCTTGTCGGGGTCCCACACCACCAAGTAAATGGAGGAGTTCTTCGCCGCGCTGTTGCCGCCCGCGTTGACGATGTTGCGGCTGGACGGAACTTTGGCGGATAAACTGCCATAGTGTGCTTCCAAGCCCGGGAATTTGTCCAATTCGTCTTCGCCGCCATAAATAATGGCGTCGGCCATAGTGTTGGACATCCCGGACAAAATCGCCCGGCTCTGTCCGGAGCGCACGGCGTCCACGTTGCCGCCCTTTTCGGCGGTCAGTTTGTCAATGACGGAGTACGCGCCCAAGGTTCCAAAGCGGGCCAAGACCACTTGGCTCGTGGCTTTTTCGGGCGGAATGCCCTTATACGCCCGGCGAAACGCACCCTTGGGAATACCCGTACGCACGGCAAATTCGTGTCCGGCGTCGGAGTTGCCTTCCACCAGGGGCATATCCGCAATAATATCGTTGGTTTGGCTTAATACTTCCGCAATGGCTAACTCTTGTCCATTGGCGCCAAACTGGGCGGCATAATCGCGGAGGTTGTACATTTTATCAGCAATAACTGCCATATTTTTTACCTCTGATTATTTGGAACGGCCGTAAAGGGCTTCCGTAAACGTCAGGTCGCCGGTTGCGGTCCCGTTAGAGGACACGGACTTGTCTTCTTTTATCAGTGTCCCCGCTTTATAGAACGCTTTTACGAGCAAGGGGTGGTTCCCCAGGCCCGTTTGGTCCAACAAGGTGCGCAGTTCGTCGCCGCCAAATTGGTCAATCGCTTTGGCGCATGTGGCCAAGACGAGGGGCAATTTGTCGCCGTGTTCCTGTTTCACCTGTTCCTGCCAGGCAGCGGCAGCCGCCGCGGCTCCGGCAGATAAGCGTTCCGCCTCAAAGTCCAAAATCGCCTGTGCGGCTTCGGGTTTGAGGTTTAAGTTTTTGGCCAAATCTTTGTATTTGGCCATTTGTGTTTGATCCACAGCAGCCCCGTCCGGCAAGGTTAAGTCCTTGTACGGGTCCTGCGTGGCGTTTTGTCCGTCGCCGGGTTTTTGCGTGCCGCCGTCCGGGTTGGTCCCAGCGGAGCCGGTGGCCGGTTGAGTGCCTGCCGTTTGGGCTCCCCCGAGTAAAGAGTGTTTATCGTTTCCTGCGGGTTCAGTAGCCGGAGCGGTTCCCGCCGGATTATTTTTCGGCTCATTGGCCTGCGTCGCAGGCGGCGTGGCCGGGGCCGGTTTGCCAACTGGTTCCTGTGCCGGTCCGTTTCCTGCGGGTTCAGTAGCCGGAGCGGTTCCCGCCGGATTATTTTTCGGCTCATTGGCCTGCGTCGCAGGCGGCGTGGCCGGGGCCGGTTTGCCAACTGGTTCCTGTGCCGGTCCGTTTCCTGCGGGTTCAGTAGCCGGAGCGGTTCCCGCCGCACCCGCGTCCGCTGGGGTTCCGGCAGTTTCTAACTGCATACGGATAAGTTTGTATCTATTCATCTTCGTCCTCCACATTTTCTAATTCCTTTTGGTTTTGTTTTAATTCTGCTTCGTACTCCTGCCGCATTTGCTCATAGGCTTGCGGGTCGGCACGCCGGATAACTTCCTCCATTTCATTTCCTAGCGCCCGTTTGCCACAATGGTAGGCGGTGGCCTCAGGGTCGCCCGGGACAAACGCCTCTTGACGGTGCCCACAGGCAAGTAAGAGTTGCCACACTACCCGCCGGCCCTCTACCAAATTCAGCACGCGACGCCAGTCGCGCAACGTACGCATTTCTTTGGCCTTCGCGCGTTGCAAAAGTTGCTTATTCATTGGCTGCTCCTTGGGCAACCGCGTCCAGTGCGCTGCCCGTTCCTAAGGGGGTGTTGGCCAAGGTTTTGGCGCTCTGTACTGCCTGGGCAATTTGGGCCTGCTGGGCCATTTCCTGCGCCTGCTGGGCGCGGGCTTGGCGGGAGGTTTGCACCTCTTCCTCCGGGCGAATCATTTTCGGCGTGGCGCCAATGGCCGCCAGCCCCTCACGCAGCGCGCCGTCAAAGTCCACGTTGTCCAACACTTCGGCCCCGGCGGCGGCTTGTATTTGGGCTAGTTCTGCCGCAAATTGCGCGCCTTGGCGGATAGAGTTTAAGGCGGTAGCCTTTTGCGCTTGCGCGATCATAGAGATATAAGACACTTGTATATCCCGCCCCTGTATTTCGTCGGGCGGCGGTGGCAAAATCCCCGCGCGGGAACAAATGTTAAAGGTCCGCTCAATAAGCGGGTCCAATAGTTCATTTTTCAGGCGTTCCAATACCGGGCCCAACATCATCATTTTTTCTTGGGAGCGTTCCGCTACTTCGGTAGCAGTCATTTTGCCCGCATCTACATTGGAAATCATTAAAAACATATCGGCAAAAAACTGCTCGCTGATTCTTTGGCGTGTTTGTTCAATGCTATATTCCACGCTTTTTAGGTCTGCGGCTACCTGATAGACGGGTTTCACTGCCGCGTCGGCGTTATCGCTATACCGGGTAATCCCACCGGGAAGCAAGTTAATCTCTCCCTGCACGCGGTTAGATACCATAATGGGCGGGTCAATGCTTTTGTCCAGTGCCACCAGTTTCTTTTTCTGCATTTTTTGCAGCATTTTCACGTCGCCCAGCACCGTCCAGCCGGGGCCACGCCCGTAGGTGTCGTTGGGGCGTTTTATTTCCCAGCGGCTGGCAATAACTGGGAAGTCCTCATACCCGCTTTTGCGCAGGAACGTCGGTTGCCCGCTCATCCAGTACACGCTGATATAGGGCATATTGTTATGGCCTAACTCGCCCGGTTTGCGGTCGCGGTTGGGGGTAATCAGGTGGCGTACTTTGTAGGTTGCACTATATTTTTTATCGTTATACTGCTGGCGGACGGTCTGCGGTACGTTATCCATACCAAATTCGCCCACCAGTTGGGCTACCGTCATATAAAACTCGCGGCCGTAAGTATCAATTCTGCCGCGTTGGTCGTGCGCCAACATAAATTCGCCAATTGTCAGCGGCCGGCAATGTATCACATTGTCGTAATCTTCTTCCACCAAAAACGCCCCGGTGCAGAATACGGCCATTTCTTCGTAAAAATTGCGCAGGACGGCATATAGGTTGCTTTTGGCAAACACGCGTTCAATGATTTGCTTTACGTCATAGAGCCACTCTTTAACGGCGTGGGTCTGCTGCTCGTTCGGCCCGTCCAAGGTCAGTTCAAACCAAGAGCGGCTGGGCGAAGTCAGCCCGCTCATCATCCCGGCGGACAAAATAGCCACCGCCCGGCTGGCCGTAGAATCCAATATCTTCTTGGCGTCAATTTTTTGGCCCTGCTTGCTCTTGGCGTCGTCGTCAAAACTCCCGGAGGTGGGGGCCAAATAGCTGGCTAACTCCTTCCACTGCGGCACCCACAGGTCGTACTCGCCTTTCAACTGGCCAAAGATGTTGTTTGCGTCGTTAATATCCATAATTACCCCAAGGTATTGCGGGAGGCTATCCCGCTGTACAAAGCCGTGCCCGCGGTGTTGGGCGTACCCAAGGCACCTTGGCGGCTGGTCAGCACGGTATTATTGGCCACGGCGGTGCGGCGTTTGCGTTCCGCTTCGGTGGCGGCCGTATCGGTGCGGCTGGTTTGGGCCGCGCCTTTGGCTTCTAAGAGCGCTTTTTGTTTGCGTTCCGTGTCTTCCTGCACTTTTTGTGCCTCTCTGGCCGCCTTGCGTTGGTCGTGCGCGTTTTTAGCACTCATACCAATACTGGCCGCCGCACTTACAATTCCTACTACGGCACTTACTGGGTCGCACATAGGTTTCCTCCTGTTAAATTACATCGTATTCGGTGCGCGCAAAGGCGGGTTTCCCGCCCTGCACGCTAAAATCTTTGGGCAGCGGCAAAATCATACTGGCCATAACAGCCGCGTCTGCGAAGTCCGGGCTGGTGCCGGCCTCTTTACGCCACTCCCGTTTGTTTTGCAGCACTACCTGCCCCTTTTGGTTAAACTCATAGAGACGAGCACCTAATTCGCTTAAAACGCGCTCGTCTCTCAAAAACACTTTCCCGCTCAGCGCTTCGCGTGCCAGGTCAAAATACCCTTGGGTGGTTTTGGTTCCGTAAGAGCCCGTGGTGGCGGTGTTGTGGTATTCCTCAAACGCAATGTTGCGGCCAACGCACAGCGCGCGCACGTTGTCAAGAATCGGTCCGCCCACGCCGTCGCCGTCCATTAAGGCCTGGTGCACGTGGTATGTGGTCAGAAGTTCGGCAATTTTCCCTTGCGTAAACACGGCATCCGTTCCGGCCCACGCTTCCACGCGCACTTCCACCAAAGAGCGGTCCGTCAAACGGTCGGCAATAAACACTACATTGTTATCTCCGCCAAACCGGGCGAGGTCAATTCCGGCCACCCGGCAGAGCGGGGGAAGTTGGGGCGGTTCTTGGCGCATTTTTTCGCCGGCCGCGCGGGAAAAAACAGAATTAAACGTTTGTGCAAATGCGTTTTCGTCGTTCTCGTATTCTTGCAAATACATCCCTAGGCCCAATTCTTGGCCGCGGGACGCAATATAATCGGCTTTAATTTGCGCCAGTTGCTCGGGGGAAAACACGCCCGCTTCGCTGGCCTTTACGTTGGAATAAAACCACTTTGGGTCTGTTTGTGCCAGGTGCGCCAGCCGGGTAAAATGGTTCTGTCCGCGCACGGTAGAATTGAAAATTGCCCACCCGTTGTTTTCTTCCAAAATAGGTTTTAAATAATCCCAACTTTGAGGGTCAGACAGGGCATATTCGCTAAACACAATTCCGGCCGGGTTAGAACCCACCAGGGCATTGTAATTGTCGCTCCCGCACACCTGCCACAAACTGCCGTTCTTAAACGCAATTTTCATTTCGCTTTCGTTTACACTGGCGCGGATTTCTTTTGGGAAAGCCTCGTCAATACGGCGTTGCCCGGTGTGCTTGTTTACCGCGTCCCAAATTGCCTTGCGGGCCTGGCCGTATTGTGGGAGCATAAACCAATAGGTCCCCGGCGTCTTTACCAGTTGCATAGCCGTCTGATGCAGGCAAACGTCGTCTTTGCCTAAACGGCGGGACCATACCAGCACGGCACGCTTGCCGCCACGTGCAAAATAACGAAAAAAAGGCAACTGATACGCGCGAGGGGTCCAGTTATGGGGCAAAGTAATGTAGGTCATTTCTTCACCTCGTCTGGGTTGCGCGTACCCGTTGCCTTATCCGTGGAGGGAAGCCCGGCGTTGGAGTAGTCTATGGTTTGCACAACAATAGCCGGGCCCACGTTGACGCTTGTTTCTTTTTCGGGCTTAAACAGCCCGTGAATTTTTCCAATCAGTTCGGCCGCTTTTAGGCGTATTTCCGCCTTGCCCCCGTTTCGCGCCTCGTCGGTCAAGCGCTGGAAGAGTTCCGTCGGGGACATCAACGCCTTGTCCACCAGTTGCTTTCTCACCGCCTCTATCCTTGCCCCCACATTGCCCAGTTTTGCCAGGCGGCAGGCCTTGGGATAGACAGTATTTAAATTTTCGGTCTTACAATTTGGATAGGCTTGGCGGTAGGCCTCGGTCTTGGTATATCCGGCGGCTACCAGTTGGGCAAAAATCTCTTGGGAAAGGGTCAGCCCCGCCTGTGTTTTGAGGTGTTTTTCACGCGCTTGGGCGTTCCATTCGGCCCAGTCCTCAAACAGGCAGAGTTGCTTGTTTGGCGTGGGCACAGCGGCGGTGAGCAAGTTTTTAGTTTCTTGCTCTATTTTCTCAAAAACGGCCTCGCTAACTGGTTGCCCCTTTTTGGCCATAAAAAAACCGCGTCCTTTTATGAAAATTCCACAAAAGGGAAACGCGGTAAAAATTTATGAACCAAAAATTTATTTACATCAATTCGCGCCGGAGCGCGTGTCAGATAATTAAGTATAAGTAATTTTCTTAAAATAGTCAAACCCGGACAAAACAAAACCCGCTTTCCACCGTCGGAAAGCGGGTTTGTAAAGCCTTTTTGTTTAGGGCAGGGTAATCACAGCCCCTACCGTTTGAAGTGCTCCCAAAAAGGTGTTTAAGCGCGGGTTTCCGTCCGCACTAAACCCGGTGTAGAGTGTATTACGTCTTACGCCTACCTTACGGGCGGATGCGCTAATACCGCGGGCGCGCAACACGAGCCCCAACGCCCGCAGGAGCGTCTTTTGGTTCCCGTCTTGGGCATATTCTTCAAAGGCCAAGCGTAAAAATTTCTTTTGCGCGGCCGGATTATTTTTCATTTCTTTGGCGGTTTCTTCCTCAAAATCCGCAAATCCCGCCAATTTTTTTAACTGCGCCGCTGTTAATTTATTTGTCTTTTTCATACAATTCACCATCCATAAAATCATTCAAGTAAGCATAAGCCTGTTCAATATCAGCCTGCTGCCCTTTTGCGGTATTTTTATCCCCGCCGCATAAAAGCAGAATAATGCATACATAATCAAAATCGGCCAAATAAACCCGCCACCCTGCGCGGAATTTCAGTTCAATTAGTCCACCCGGCAAATTGCGGTGGTCGCCAAAATACCCTTCCGCCGCGTTTAATATCCGCTTGCGGATGCGGTTTACGGCCTCTTGGTCCTTCAATTTTTTGAGCCACTTAGAAAAGGGTCTATTGCCCGTTTTCGTTTCATAAATTTTAATTTGTTTTGTGCTCTTTTTCATACTCATAGTGTAATTTATAATTGGCAGTTTGTCAACCCACCAGTTTATTTAACACCGCCCGCGCGCCGGCGGGTGAGGTAAATAAGTCCTCTTCCCACACGTGCCAAATCTGCCCGCCGCTACGCACTCGCCACACTCCGCACCGCCCGCCCAGCACCACGCCATGGCGCAGCGTAAATCCGTCCAAAAAGCAAACGGGACTACTGATTTTCTTTTTTGTACTCGTCATACACTTCCCGCAGGCCAAATTCCCGTTCCGTAGGTCGCGCTACTTGCAGGCGCAATAGTGCGCGAATCAGCCGCACTTTAAGCCCCACATCGGCTTTTCCGTCCGGTGTGGCATACAGGTCCGGCGGCAGGAAAAAATTACGCAAGGTGGTCAAAATGCCCCGCCCGGTGCCATAGGCAAAAAAGGCCGGGCGGCGGACGGTCTTTCCGTCCTTGTCCGTATCTGCTACTTGCTGGATATTTCCGCAAAAAACGCACACCACCTTGTAGCAAACCACCTGCGCGGGGGACGTTGGCTCCTCGCGGATAAACACCGGCACGGCACACCGCCCGTTTTTGCCGCAAAACTGGCACTGGTTCCCCACCGCCGCAGGCGCAGGGTTGTTTTCCACCGGGCCAAAATTCCGTTTGTATTTCGTCATTGTTTTACTCCTTTTTCGTTTAAGTCATTGATGTACGCCGCCGCCCGTTCGGCTATGGCGCGCATGGTATTACAGCCCAACTGCCACCCGTGGCGCATCACGGCAAAGGCAAACTCCAAATCACCGCCGCATTTGGCCACTATTTGCTCAAACAGTGCCCGGTCCGTTTCAAACACGTTGTTTATTTTTTGGTTGTCGTTTTTCAAAAGGGCCGGGTTCGTAGCCTCTATCCAAGCCCGCAGGGTTTTTTCCCGGGCCGTTTGGGGGTGTTCAAAGTTCAGGATGTAGTATTCCTCACTTTGCGGCAAACAGTCCTCGTACCGTTTTTGGTTGAGGTATGTTTTGGCCAAGGGTACAAAATGCCCGTCCTGTTTCACCCAGTCGCGCAGTTTCTTTTGTTTTTCCAACACCGGCAAAATAATGTCCGGGTCATATTTCCCGCTGTTCCATTTCTTTAAGGCCGGCTGTTTTCCTTTTTTGTTCGGGTAGGCCGTCCAAAACGTTTCAAAGCCCAACTTTTGGTTCATGGGGGGATTATAGGGGGTATATATATTATTTATATATAAATAATCTCTATATAAAGGTGGTTGTGTCAAATTTTGACACGCTGTTGTGTCATTTTTTGATACAACTTGTGTCAAATTTTGATACAAGTTTGCACCCGTTGTGTCATTTTTTGACACAGGAGGGACCATTTTGGTGGCACCGCCGGAATGGTTGGCTTGCGCAGAGAGTTCCGCCTCGGCCGGAAAGGGCTCCAAAACGGCCGGAGCCGCGTTTTCGGTTTCGTTGGATGTTGGGAGCCCGTCCGCTGCTTCCAGCTCTCCCAAGGGCGTGTTTTGCCGGGGCTCCTGCTCCACATATTTTACGCGCAGCGCCCACGTGTTGCGGTCCGAAATATCAACCTCTACTAAGTTCAAATTTTCCAAACCACCCACCGCCTTGCGCAACGTGTTCACACTTACAGCACATTGGCGGGCTAACACCCGGATCGGCCGTTTTATCACGCCCTCGGGCCACAAGGCCACCATTTTTAACTTTTGATACACGCAAAAAAGCGCGGCATTCTCCCACAACTGTGGAATATCCGCCTCGCTTCTGTAAATCCGTACGAACCCCTTACCCATACCCACTTCCTTTTTACCCCGGCCCGGAGGCCGGGGTTATGTGCTTATTGCGGCAAAGATACGCCCTCAATTTCCGCGCGGATTTCTAAAATGGTTAGATAAGCGCGCATGACTTTACACTGGTCTTTAAGCAATTCTTTGGAGCATTTCGGCGTAAAGTCCAACGTTCCGGCATCCCACTTCACAAGCATTTTGTGTAGTTTAGTGTGGCGCATTTTTAACTCGTACCACTCATCTATCATGCGAATTTGCCACGATGGAATAGGCGACAAACCGCCGTCGGCGGCTTTTACGGGAGCATCGCAAGCGGCGCAGTTGCACGTTTCCGGCACACAGCACCCTCCTACTTCTTGTTTTGTTTCTACTTCGTTTTGTTCCGGCATAATTTTACCTCTCATTATTTAATTTTTACATCGCAAATTTTCCCAGCATTATATCTACTATCAGTTGGCAAACTGCAAAAAGCGTAAATATAAACACGCCGCCTATTATAATTCCGGCGGCAATTTGCCCTAAAATATATATTTCACACTCGGCAAGGTGCGGTAATTCAATGCGTTGGCTCATCACATTACAAAACCCGTACCAAAAACTTTTCATTTTTTTACCTCTCTTTTAACCTGCTTATAACTACCAAATCTGTACTTTTATTCCAAAAGGCGTCCTTGCGGTCGCCTGGATAGCCAGCAAAACGCAAATTAAATCCATCATCAATATAACTCTGTAAAGTTTTTCCGTATTCCGGCTTGCGGTTGCGAGCAGGGAGCGGTCTTTCCGGCCAAAAATCACAATCAAAAGCAGGGTTATATTCGCGCCCTCTTTTGACAAATATAGCGCCACCTTGCCCCCTAAACGGATGGTTAAATTCCCGGCTCGTAAAAACAACAAAAACACGGTGGGTACTGTTGGCAATTCTTAAAACCCTGTTATTTTGCCGGATATCCTCTTTTGTTCGTAAAAACTTTTCTTTTTTCATTTTTTACTCTATTGTTTTTTATTGTGGATAGTGCCAATGATTTCCGTTGTTTTGATGTATGTATGGAGCGGTTGACCAGTATCGTCTTTTAACCAGCCGCCCGTATTTTTATCCCGGCGGACAACCCCTACACATTTAACAGCAGAAATCTTAAATCTAACAATATCGCCCTCGTAAATAAGCCGCCCTGTTTTATCTTTAAGCCCGGTGCATTGTTCCAGCACGCAATCCTCCATATTTGCCGGATTGGTGGGGGAAGTTCCCATACCGTCTAATGTGTTTTCAAAGACGTGTTTATCAGTAAAACAATACACGTCAAACATTCTTTTTGTAGGATTATGCCACGCTCTAAATCGCAATACGTCGTTCATTTTTTGTTGAGTGGTTGTCATCGCTCCGCCTCCTCTTGTGTTTCACAAAGGTCGCTTTCCGGCACATTGTAAGAAATGCCTATTCCAGCCAGAGACCCAATATCATATGTTCCGTTTTCTTTTACGGCCAAAATAAATACGGGGCAAGTTTTATTATTCGGGCATTTGAGCCATAGTTCCTGGCCGGGCACGTACTTCATGCCGTGCTTATCCACAACAGCCTTGTCAACAATTCCCAAATGCTTGCGGGGTGCTGGTGGCAAATCACCAAATGCTGTACGCCAAGTTGATTTTGGTTTCATTTTGCGGCTTCCAATAGTTCCGGGTTTTCGTGGATGTTGCCTACGACCACCAGCCCACTTTCATAAGGGAAAAACGTAATAACCTTACCCAGCCAGGCGTCGCCGGATTCGTAAGGCAGCACAAAGCAGCCGTTTTTAAATACCACGGGCCAATACTTGGCGCCTGCGGCCGTGTCGTGCCGGATAATGTCGCCCTCGCAAATCGGATGTCCGTTTTTATCTTTTAAGCCTGTGTATTGTTCTATGCGGTCGGGTACAAGAAACATCCAGTCTTCGCATAGCCCGTCGCCTTGTTTTTCTGCTTCTTCCAAAAACGCTTTTGCGTGCGCTGTCGGCAGTTTCCAACTGACCTGTTCGCAAAGGTCAGCGTAAAACATACCGACGGAATCGTCGGCTTGGCGGACGATATTGTCCAGTAAAACGGACAGTTGTTTTTCTTCGCCGTCCACGGTGCAGGTAAGCGACACCAGCGCGCGCAAATCAAATCTGCTTTTGTTCATTTTTTGTCCTCCAACATATAGCCGGGCAATTCTTCCCGCACCGGCACGTTTTCCAAGTCCCGCATCGCTTGCAAAATTTTGCTAATCTCGTCTTCGGATAGTGCGGTTTTTTTGTTTTTATTCGGCTGATTAGGATAAAGTTCGTGTTTATATATAAAAGCCGTAAATAAAATTTTTCTTTCTTCTGCCTGGCGTTTTATAAGTCTTTGCCTTTCCCGTAGCAAAGCAGCGGAATAAATTTCAAAAAGCATAGATACCCTTATAAACTGGCCGTCTGTTAAATCCACACCGATTTTTTTTAATAACTTATAATCCTTGATGCTGTAATTGCTGACGTTTAGCACTTTACAAATAATTTGCCCAAGCAAACGTTTTAAATACGGTTTTCCAACAAAAAACATCCGTTCCCGTTTTAGGTTCTTGGCTGCTTCAAGGTCTGCCAGCGTCATATTGTTCGCTTTAAGAAGACGGTTCAGCAACGCTTCCGCGTTTGTCTTTTCGCCGCCCACGCCTTGTTGGGCAAGTGCGGCTACTTTCAGAATCAAATCTTTGGCGTTCATTTCGTCATCCTCCACAAGACAAAGCCTACAAATGCAAAGTCCAGCAAAACGAATAATACTATCGTCAAATTATCGCCGATTTCTATCATTTTGTGTCCTCTTGCTTTCGGCTAATTTAAATGAAACGTGCAGATTCCCCTCGTCGTAATTAATGTTAATTTCGGCCAGTTTAGTTCCCAGAAAATCGGGGGAAATTCTATTGTTTACCAAGTTTGCCAAACCAAGGCAAACTGATACCAACTGCTCTTTGCTTATGTTCATTTTCACACCCACCAAAACAATTTTCCCAGCACTTCGCCCGTAAACTTGAACGGGGCCGCGATAATACTGGCCGCAACGTCGGCGGCTTGGTCAGTTAATTCGTCTATCTTATTCGCCATATATGCGCTCCTTTCTTTTTGAGTTTCCGGCGCAACGCCCGATTCATATATCCGGCCGGAATAATATAATTGGTACTACCGTTGCTTTTCAAATGTACTTCCGTCATTTTTTACGCTCCAACGATTTTCAAAATTAGGGTCAATAACAACGCAAACCCCAGCACTAACACGACCCACCCCACCGGGGTAACATCGCGTACATCAAGCAGCCGCCAAGGCTGATACGCCCGTAAAGCCACATTTGCACGCGCCATGGCCGCACGTTCTTTTTGGTTAAATTTGTATTTGCGTTTTCGTCTATGATTTCTTCCCATATTAAAGGCCTCCTTTTTCTTTACAGCACGGGCACAAACGGCCGCGCGGCGTTTTGATTAAGTCCGTCTTAAAAAACTGGTCCCCGCAATGGGAACAGCAAGCAAATGTGCTATTTTTCATTGAATCCTCCCTTAAAATCCTTTTCCGCGATCCGCACCAAAACGGCTATGGTGTCGTAAATTTCGCTTACCACCTCTTCCCAGTCGGCCCGGTCGTTAATGGCCTTGGCCACTTCGCCCATTTCCTCTTGGGCCAAACAAAGGGCGCGGCAGATGTTATCCGCAAAGTCCGGGTGTTTATCTCGTGCGTGTTTGGTGGAGCCAATAATAAGATTCATGGTGTTGGGTTTCATTTCATATCTCCGTAAAGCCGGCCACACTTACCCGGCTGCGTAAAACAAATAGCCCTTGCAAATAGTCCTTTGGCCACACAGGCGTGGCACAGGTCTTTGTGGGCAAAATTCCCGCAAACGGACGGACCAATGGCAAACGTGTCTATTTCCTGCGCCTGGCGCCGCCGGCTCATAAGAGCACCTCCGGCACATGGAGCGGCAAATAAGCGGGGATTCCCGCATCCCGGTACATTTTTACCACGCTTTCGTCGTCGTCCACCGCCAGTAGCGGTACCGGGCCGCCGGGGCGGCTTAATGCTTCCTGCCGTACAAGGCGCGACAGCATTTTTTGTTTTAACTGGTTGTCATTTAGTTTGTTTCCCAACGGGCGCATAAGCAGCCGGTCCACCGGCACGCCTTTTTCGCGTAGCCAAGCCTCTGTTTGGGCGCGCAGTTTTTCGCTCCGTGCCGTTAAAATGTACACCGCCACGCCGTCCAGTTTTAGGGCACGCGCCATACAAATAAAGTCCATATTGGCACACGCGTTTTTGCAGCGCCGGCCGAAAAGCGCATAGTCTCTATCGTCCCCAAACTCCCGGCGGAACGTGTTTTCACAAAGCACACCGTCCAAATCAAGCATCACCGCCGCTTGTGCGGGTTGTTGGCCTCGGCTCATAATTGCCCCCGGCCAAGCAGCCGGGCGGGTTGGGTTGTCCCGCCCGGCGTATTTTCGGGCCGCGCCGGAAGTTGGAGCGCGGACGCCTGGTGCTTTTTCGCCAGGAAATTGCTGTTTGCGTCAGCCCCGAGTGCCTTTGTCGGGCCCCACCACTTAAACAGACGAGAAAACCAACCCTGCTTTTTATGGTGGTAGCAGCGCGCATATTTATAGTGGGTTGCACTCAGGGCTTGCGCGTATTTTTCTTGGTCATTCCACGCGCCCTGTGCAGTGTCAAATAATTCGTCTTGGTCAAATTCCATTAAAATTTCACGCGGACAATCGGTCAAGTCCTCCAATTCTACCCACGCAAAATAAATCCAGCGTCCGTTGTAAATATCACTATGCACAATACTCACGTTCATAACTGCCGGGCCGTCCCCAGCCAAGTAGTTCGGGCATTCGCGGTAGTCATAATGGCAGTTTTTTCTCGTCAGCACATAAGGTGCTACATACTTATAAGTATTGTTTTGATTCCCAGTTATCATAATTCACTTCCTCACTTTGTTTAATAAGTTGCCCGGCGGTTATACATCAGTTCCACATCTTCCAGTAAATACACTACGCGGCCGTTTACATATCGGTCCAACGGCCGTAAGCCCTTACGCTTGTAGGTGGTGGCCAATGTTGGCAAAGAACATCCAAACAACCGGGCCACCGCCGTCCGTGTTAAAAACGTATTTCCGGCCAAGTCGGTTATAATTTCTTTGTGTTTGGCCGTATTTTTGAAAATCCGTACGTCTAATTTTTTATACGCCATTTTTTCGTTATTCATAACCCACCTATAAATCTTTGCGGCCGCAGCCCTTTTATGCTGTAAATTTGTTAAAATAAAAACCGTACAGGGCTCTGACAAGTTCCTATACGGTTTTGGTTCACAAAAGGGCGCGTTTCCCTTTTATGACAAATCAACAGCAAATTGTTTTCGCGTTTTTATTTGTGAACCAAAAATCCCTTTTTTATAGGAAAGACAAGATATTTTGTCTTATGTAAAGA
>NZ_JAJWTS010000005.1:0-96021 GCF_021632165.1 Candidatus Avelusimicrobium fimicolum | reverse complement strand
GGTTGGGCTGGGACTAAGAGAACTAATGATATGCGGGGGGCCAGAGTTCCCAAGGATTCCCGGTGCAACGCACGGACCGAGGAGGAAAAGAAGATAGCAAGAATAATATAATAGATAGTTATTTAGTTGCTTGAGAGGGGTGGAAACTTGTATAGCGGGAAGTTTTTTGGGTATAGTTTTATTAGTAAAGATGGCTTGTTTTTCCTGTAAATTTCGCCATACATAAGCCATAAAAATCGTCTCTTAGGGGGTGTGCCTGTACGATAATTCTATATAAGCAGAAGCCTTGAAAAGAAAGAAAAAAGCAAGAAATCATCATAAACCCAAACGGTTTATTTAAGGAAATCAGGATATTTAAAAGGCAAAAAATAACGAAGGTACACGTCTAATAGAAAAGGGAAAAAGAATAAGCAAAAGAAACTGCGTGTATGAAAAGGATAAGCAAACTTTCTACAAGGCCGAAGTTGCCAAATAGAGCGAGCGCCTGGCGAATAGAAAAGGGGGTAAAATTTAATAAAAAAGGGCTTATAAAGGCTTGCCCTTAGATCCTTGCAAAAGAGGGGAACAACTGCCATAAAATCTGACATATGCCACTTCCCCCCCTATTTTTCTCCCCCGCTATTATAATATGCCCAAAAAAGCGGGAGGTTTATCCCCCGCCTAATCTAGAACCAACCCGTCAATACTTTTTTTTCGCATCATCTTGTATAGACATTACCTGTCATAGTATCGCCAGTATCTCTATCTGTAAAACTAGTTGTTTTTGTAAATCCATATTTGGCACATTTTTTGGGATCCCAATCTAAACAAAATAGTCCTTTATTAGTAAATAAAAATTTAACATAATCGCCGTCTTGACAGTATGTATAAGCGACATCTGTTATACCAGAAGCAGTAGGAGATTTAATATGCTTAAAATAAAAATTGCCAAGAGTTCTGCAATCTCCACCCAATTTTATGCCTTGTGGTGGAACAATTGATAAGTCATCCACATTAATTACCATATTCATTGACTGCTCCTTCCAAAACCGCCAATTGGCCAGCCTGATAGATACTTTTTAATACAGGCTCTAATGTTGCTACGCGGCTTTTGTTTACAGCTTTGGTATATTGCGGAAGCGCAACCGCGGATAAAATACCAATAATCAACACCACAACTAATAATTCTATCAATGTAAAACCACTTTTATTACTTTTCATTTTTTCTCCTTTTAAGGCCATTATATTTGAGCAAAACGGCTTTTTATACGCGTTTTTATACGCCATATACACCGGGATACAACCAACGCAGATTATCAAAATTTTAACAAAAAAAAACAGAAACAACCCCTTTAAAAAGAACGGCTAAACAACAACGAAAAAAAAGCCAAAAAGTAGATTCTGAAAACCCTGCGGGCCACCAGTTCTGGATGACCTCTTATTTGACCTTTCCTCTTGCATGCGGCTAATATATAACCTCATTTTTAATAACGACAGATTCCCGACTGTACACCCTCGGGAATAACGATAATGGCAAACGATAGAGACCGTATAGCAAACTAAATGACAGAGAAGAAACAGGAGAAATTCGCCTGGCTCTTGATCTATTTGAAAAGTAAAGAATTTTTTGGAGAAGAAAGAGTTTTCAAACGAAAACCCGTTTATGCTAAGAGTGAGCGAAGGGAGACCCACGCGGAGCGCGAGAAAGGTATCTGGACAACCAACTAAAACAAGGAATAAATGTGTTTTAGGAAGCAACAATAGGGATATGCCCTGTATAAATTCCTGACGGAAATTTTGCCCGGACCGTCCTCGCGCAGGGTTTGCCTTTCGGCCTAGGGCGGCCTTAAACTCACACAATGTTGCGGGTTCCAAATCCAGACGATACACCAAACAGTTGGGATGTGCAAACTCTCCTAAAAACTAAAAACCCCTGCTCGCGCAAGGGTTTTAAATTTCTACGGAGAGGGAGGGATTCGAACCCTCGATACGGGAATTAACCCGTATAACGGTTTAGCAAACCGCCGCTTTCGGCCTCTCAGCCACCTCTCCAAAATTGGTGCCGTCGGTAATATTACCGTCAACCTCTATATTATAACAAAATTTTACAAACTTTTCTTAATTTATCCGCAGACATTATTTTTTTACCTATACAATTTACATCTGCAAGACAAAATTAAAAACTCTTTTTTAGGCCTTCTGCCAATGGGGTAAACTTCTGCCCTGTCAGCGTATGCCACTTTTTGCCCGAGCAAATCCAATGTCCGGGGATAGTGGCTTCGGTTACCTTGTCATAATTTAAGGCAGGCTGCGCGCCCGTAACCCGGGCCGCCACTTCATACACCCACGCCGCCAGACGCATCATCCATTTGGGGGCCGAGGGCATAAAAGGCTTGTGGCAATTCATCGCGCGGGCCATTTGCGTAATAAAATAATCCCACGAGTAAACCGCTTCTTCTGTAATAAAATAGGTTTCTTTATCTGTTTCCGGGCGGATAAACGCTTGCCAAAGGGCTTCCACCAAGTCGGAAACGTGCACAAAACTAAAATATCCGTTGCCCGAAGTATTTACCATAAGACCGCGTTTGACCCACAATGCGATTTTGGACACACCGGAATCGTTCTTGCCATAGACAATCGGCGGGCGGATAATCGTCCATTTTACGCCCGGGCGGAGCGTTTTAACGGCTTTTTCTCCCCCCAGTTTGGTAATGCCGTAATCGGATACGGGTTTCGGCTCCATATCCTCCGTGCGGGGGTGGTCCGTATCCGTGGCAAAGCCGCTGGCCGCCAAACTGGAAACGTGTACAAAGGTTTTGATTTCCGGCGTATTGTTTACGGCAGATACCACATTTTGCGTGGCAATTACGTTGGCCTGCTCAAAATCCGCGCGGTTAAAGCCGAAAATGGCCGCCGCCAAATGGAACACGCCCACACAGCCCGACAAGGCCTTTTCCAAAGATTTCACATCATTATAATCGGCCTGCACCAGTGTTACCGCCGGGTTTGCCGGTTGTTGTTTAGGGGTCCGGCGGGTAACAATACGGACATTGTACCCCTCTTGCAGGAGTTTATCCGTCAACGCCCGGCCAATAAAACCGTTTCCGCCCGTAATTAAAATGGTATCCTTCATACGTTAGTCCACATGAATATCCAGTTTTTCTACTAATTCATCCGTTTTTTGGGAAACCTTCTTTTTAATTTCCTTTTTAATGGCCTTTTCGTCTATATCCTGGTTGGTAAAATTTTCCTTTCTCTTGGCATTGCGGCGGACGAAATCAAAATTAAAGGTAAAGCGTTTTAAGCCACGGTCAATATCGGCCTTGGTAGGAAATTCGCCATATTTAATTTTATTAACCGGTGTAACTTTATCTTCCTGCGGGAAATACCACAACAAGGAATACATAATCGCACAGGTAAGCACAAAGAAAATCAGTTTATTTAAACTTTCCCACTTGTACAGGCCAAAAAGGTTGGACACAACAGACAAAATGAGGATTACCCCCGTCCACATAGCTATTATCATCCCGATAAACGTCCAGCCCGAAGCACCGAAATCGGGATATAAAATCATTACCGCAAAACAACAAATAATAAGCACCGCAAAACGCTGCCATCCGTTCATATTATTTCTCCTGTTTGAACTCCACACTTACGGTGAGTTCGTCTTTTTCGTAATACATCGGCAGCGGCGCAAAGGGTCCTGCATTAATTACGGCGGAAGATGCAGCAAAGTCAAAAGTGTCATCGCCGGATTTGCGTTCTACCTGTAAATTTTTAATCTTGCCGTCGCGCGCAATAGCAAAAGATACTAATGCCGATAACGTATTGCCTGCGGGGCGGCGTTTTTCCCACTCAATCCAAAGGGAATTTCTTACCTGGGTAATGTACCAAGGATAAGGGAAATTGGCAAAATCGGTTTGAATATTACCGCCGGCAAATTGGCCTTCTTTGGCGGCTTCGGCAGATTCTGCCGATTGCCCCCCCGCTTGGGATTCGTCCAATACGCTGGGCGCGGCTAACGGTGCGGAAGGCTTCGCCTTTTTTGCAGATTGCTTTTTAGCGGTAATTTCGCTCTTGGAGGCATACGCCTTTTTAGCCGTTTTAGCAGGTTCTGCTTTGGGTTGGGCTTCTTTGGCTACTGCCGGGGCTTGCACGGCGGCTTTGGGGGCCTTTGGCGCGGAGGCTTCCTGCCCCGTGGTGGCCACCACCTTACCGCTTCCGATAAAATCAATCGTATAAGTAGCGGACGCCTTCTTAGCCGAAGGAGCCAATAGCAAAAGTAAGAATAAAGCGGCCAGAACATGCAGTCCGCCGGAAATAGCAAAATAACGGTTCATCAGTTTTTAGAAAGCACCCCGATTCCCAACTTGGCCGCACCTAATTTTTTTGCAACGTCAAAAACGTCCACTACTTGCTGTATCGGTACGTCTTTATCTGCCTGGACGAGAATCGTCTTTTTATTTGCTTTACCCAAGCGCAAAATCAACTCGCGCTCTAAATTTTTAAGGGTCAGTTTTTTATTCATTACGGTAATGGTGCCGTCGCGCGTAACTTCTATACGGATGACATCGTCCTCCGCCTGCGTGTTAATGGCCTTGGATTTAGGCAAATCCACCGTCATTTGCATTTGCACCAGCATCGGACTCATTACCATAAAAATAATCAGCAAAATCAAGGTGATGTCAATAAACGGCACCATATTGATTTCCGCCATTACGGTTCTGTTTTTGTGTGTGCGCATAGGTTAAAATTCTTCCACGTCGCCGCGGCGGTAAATAATCTCATCGGCGATATTTTCAAGTTCCTTGGCAAAGTAATTGGTTTTGGACAAATAATAGTTATACGCAATTACCGCAGGAACAGCCACAAAAAGCCCGGCGGCGGTGTTGACCAACGCTTCGGCGATACCGGCGGCCACGACGGAGGCTCCGGCACTGGTGGCAGTATTGGCGGCTAAATCTTTAAATGCGTGCATAACGCCAATAACAGTACCGAACAAGCCGATAAAGGGCGTAATACTGCCCAAAGTGCCCAAAATAGTCAGGCGGCGCTGTAATTTGGTAACTTCCCAATCAATCACGCTGTCCGCGATTTTTTCCAATTCGGCTTGCGGGCGGTTGCGCTCCTGCACCAGACGCAAAATAAGCGCGGCCGCAGGTGTATTTTTAACAACCTCTTTACGGCAGGCATCTTCCACCTTTTGGTAATTTTCCGAGCGGAGCGGGTGGCGGCAATACGCCATTAACTTGCGGGAAAGGGAAATCGTAGAGCGCAACTTAAAAAAGCGTTCCAAAATAATAGAAATAGAATAAACGGACAGCAAGAGCAGTAGAATTAAAATCGGGCCGCCCGCTGCCAAAAGTTCGCGTAAGTTTGTCATATTGGAAAAATCCATTTTTTATCTCCTTATTACCTGTTCACTACGAATATAATAAAAATCTGCACGAGTATATTGGACATTAGCCCGGCGGCCACATCATCAAACACCACACCGAAGGCATTTTCCATTTTATCAAAGGTCTTAACAAGCCACGGTTTTAGTGTGTCAAACGTCCGGAACAATATAAAAGCCGCCAACAAATACGGCCAGGTCCGCGGTAAAAACGCCATAGCCGTAATATATCCGGCCATTTCGTCTATTACAATTTTAGGATTATCGTGGCCTGTGAATCCTTTAAATTGTACTTTTTTACAGACCCATACGGCAACTGCCCAAAAGGCCAGCATACACACCATATAGAGCATAGAATCCTGCGGAAAGCACAGCACCAAAGGAATTCCCCATAAAGTACCTAAAAAGCCCGCCCCTGTATTTTTTTTGTATTTAAACACCAGTGGCGGCAGATAACTGACAAACAGCCCCGTGGCTAAGGCGCGCCAGATTATTTGCATACGGGCAGACTCCACGATTTTTTAAGCAAATCCCAGTTGTTTTTTAAATATGAAACTGCACTAATCCAAGTAATTACTGCCGCGATGGCCGTAATGGCATAGGGGACCTTTTGGAGTGTTAAAAAAGTTATTTGAAAGAACTCCTGTGCCGAACCGGACACTAAATGGGACAAATGATAAACATCCAACACAAAGAAAATAGTCCCGATAGCAGTCATTTGAATAACGGTTTTAAACTTTCCCCAGCGTTCTGCGGCCATTACCTTGCCTTCCAAGGCGGCAATCACACGCAAGGTGGAAATCATCAATTCGCGTAACAAAATAAAGAATACCGCCCAAATCGGCACATCCAATTCCTTAATGCCCACAAAGGCAAAGAACGCTGCCGCAACCAAAATTTTATCTACAAACGGATCCACAATCGCGCCAAATGGAGTGATTGTGTTGGTTTGGCGGGCTATTTTTCCGTCCACCCAGTCCGTACTGGCTGCCAAAATGAAAATAAGCGTGGCTGTAATACGGGCCCACCCGTACGGAAGTAAAATAAACAGAAACATTACAATAGACAGCGCGGCACGCATAAGCGTAATTTTATTGGCTAACGTCATCATTTTTTAAATCCTCCAAACACCGCCGCAGGCAGCGGTTGGTTTTTTTGAATTTGTTTCAGGACGGCTTTTGTCGTCATTAAGTCAGATGTTATAGCAAGCACCTGCGGGAAATAATCCGGAGCCGTTAAAGTCAGCAAAAGTTGGTATTCTTCCCCCTCTTTGGGTGTTAAAAGCAAAACGGCTTCTTTGTCGGTCTGGCTTTTTACGGTGGCATTGTGGCGTTCCACCAAAGCGGTATAATTGCCAAAATCAAAGAGCGCCTGATTGGGCTGGCCTTGCTGCCAATCGGCCCAGGAAAGCGTAGTAACCATATTACCCGTTTCGTCTAAAATAACGATATCTTTTTTATCCGTAATGGCAGTCTGTTCCAAATCGCCCTCCTGGCTCGTTGTATCCAAGCGAAGGCGGTTTTGGGCACGGTCATAAAACAGTTTGCCCATAGAACGGCTAACCTCTACCCCATCGTAAGAAGTGTTTTGGGCAAAGGCAGTTTCCAAGGTGGCTAATTTTTTATCCCATTGTTTTAAACGAGCGGTTAATTCGGCTGCATTTAACGTAGTTTTGGGGGCCGGAGCAGTTTTTTTAACAGGCGCTTTGGGTTTTTGTACGGTTTTAGGCGCCGGAGTAACCACTTGCGGAGCCGCCGGTTCTGGGGCGGGTGCAACAGGTTCTTCGGGCGCGGAACCGCCGCAAGCCGCTAAAATCAATGCCGAAATAAACGGAAAAATTACTTTATTTATAGACTGTTTCATACGTTTCTTCCTGATAGTTTTTATCATATGGTAAACTGTTTAAGTCCTCAATGGCCTGGTCAATCATTTCATAATGGATTTCCCAGCGGTTAGAGCCTTCCGGCTTGGAAATATAGCCCTTCATTTCCAACACGCTTAACATATTGGTCGCGCGCGCGGAGGAACCAAAGTGCGCTTTGAGCAAATCTTGCGACACGCGGCGGCGCTCTTTAATAAGGTTAAGCGCCTGCAATAACTCCTCGGGGCTGGTGCCAAGTCCGTCCTGCGGACGTTGGTGCGGGTTTTGCTCCGCCACAATTTGTACCGGATAATCCGGCCCGCCTTGTGCGCGCAGGAAATCAGCCACCGCTTTAATTTCCTTTTCGGACACATAGGCCCCCTGAATACGGAACGGCGTTTTGTCCGATGTGCTTTGATACAACATATCCCCGCGGCCGAGCAAATCTTCCGCCCCCGTGGCATCCAAAATAACCTTGGAATCAATGCCGGAGGCCACCTGCAAAGCAATACGCGAAGGCAAGTTTGCTTTAATAATACCCGTAATAACCTTAACGGACGGACGCTGTGTGCAAAGGATTAAGTGAATCCCCAACGCGCGGCCCATTTGCGCCAAACGCTGTACGGAATCCTCAATAGATGCCTTGGTTTGGAGCATCAAATCGGCCATTTCGTCAATAATAACAAAGATGTAGAACATCTTTTCTTCATTATTTTGCTTGGCCCATTGGTTGTAACCCTCAATGTTTTTCACCTTGGCTAACTGCATAATGGACAACCTCTTTTCCATTACCTTTACCAGCATTTGCAAGGATTTTGCAGCCCCGTTGGCATCGGTAACCACATCCACATCGTCGCACGACGTTTTGGGGTCATACAGGTAAGGAATTCCCTCGTAAAGCGTCAGTTCCACGCGCTTAGGGTCAATCATTAGAAATTTGATTTCGTCGGGGGTATGCTTGTAAATCAGGGACATAATAATCGTATGCAGACAAATAGACTTACCGCTGTTAGTGGCCCCGGCAATCAAAATATGCGGCCACTTTTCCGCCACGGAACCGGCAGGTTCGCCGTCGGCATAGCGGCCCAAAGCAATCGGCAGGACCGCCTTGGAATTGGCATACACGGAAGATTGCAAAATTTCCTTCATTGTAACCATTACCGGGCGTTCGTTGGGGATTTCAAAACCAACGGCATTTTTCCCCGGAATAGGCGCCTGGACACGCACGGAACGGGCCTCCATACTGGCCTGAATATCCTGGGTGCGGGCCGTGATAGAAGCAATCGTTACGCCCGGGTCGGGCTTGATTTCGTAACGGGTAACCACCGGGCCCGGAGATACCCCGGTAACCGTGGCGCGGATATCAAAACTTTTTAAGGTGTCTTCCAAGCGGCGGGTGGCCTGGGCGATTTCATCATCAGTAGGGCCGACGATACCGTCTCCGGACGGGTCATTTAGCAAATCAAGCGGCGGAAGTTTAAAGGTTTTGGGGTCAAATTTTTTAACTTCTCCGTTTTCATCCGTGGGAGCATTGGAAGTTTCTTCTTGTTGTAAATGGGCGGACGAAATTTCCTCGCGCCGCGGTAAGTGGACGGGTTCGGCCACCGGACGGCGGATTTCGGGTTTTGAACGGTGAATTTCCGGCACTTCGTGGATTTCCTCCGCTACCGGGCGGGAGGAGGTGGATTTAGAGGGCTTTTCATTAAGTTCGGCCTTACCCTCGCGAACTTTTTCTTTAAGTTCGGCACGGGCTTCCATCCAACCGTTAAAATCGTTGCGGATAAAGTCACCCGTTTTTTGCAACACCACCGCCCACGGAATTGCAAAAAGCAAGTGGATGCCAACCAAAATAAACGCAAGCGAAAACACCGCCGCGCCCGCCACACCGGACACTCCCTGCAAGGCCGTAAAAAGGCTCTCGCCAACGTGTCCGCCGGAAATAAGGGAATCCTTGAAAACGAGTCTTAAAAGGGTTAAAAAGCAGGAAAAGGCCGCCAAGGTTACCGACGAACCAATAATAAAAAACAGGAAAGACGCGCTTTTTTTGCGCACCGTCTGCACGAGCCAATATCCCAGGAAAAGCGGTATCAATCCCGCCGACTGCCCCAACATTTGGTACAGTTGTTTGGCAACCGCCTGACCCGCCGCGCCGTTGGAAATGTTAAACCATAAAATGCAAAAGAGCCACAGCGTCAGCGCGCCCGTTAAAATATAAAATACCGTGCGCATCCAAACCGTAGAATTCGTTTTTTTAATACGTTTTTTGGATTTTTTAGGGGTGTAATAATAACGCTTTTGCATATAGAGATATTTTACCTTTTTTGGGCTGATTTTCCAAGATAAAACACAGCACCGCCCATTGACGGAAAAATTATGGAGAGGGCGGCCTTAAAAGCAGAAACCCCCGCTTACGCGGGGGCTGTAAAAACTACATATTTTCTTGCAAAGGCGGTGTAGGCGGCACCGGGGCTTGCGGTTCGGGGTTGCTCCCCCAAATGACGTGGTAATTAATACCGTCCGCCACTAGGGATATTTTCCCCTGTCCGTAAAGCACGCCCAAGGCTAAAAACAACACCGAACTGGACACGCGCAACATTAATTTTAATTGCCAAGATGTAGCCGTTTTGTGCTCCGCCAAATATTCACTCATACGGGTAACGGCAATTTGAATATTCTCTTGCAACGGTGTCATATTTACACCCGTTCAATGGCAAACAAAGCATCGCCTTGTTTAACCGGTTTGCCGTTTTCTACCAGCACTTTCTTAATAACGCAAGGGAATTCTGCGCGCATCTCGTTAAACACCTTCATCGCTTCAATCAGGCAGATAACATCACCCTTTTCCACGCGTGCGCCTTCTTTAATAAAAGGCGGAGCCGACGGGGTGGATCCGCGGAAGAAGATACCCATTAAGGAAGATTTAATCACTTCTTTGTATTGCTCCTGCACGGGGACGGCCGCGTGTGCGCCGGAAGCGGAAATGGCTCCGCCCACATTGACGGGTACCGGCACCACGGCGGGTTTGGCTTTCACCAAGCGCAAATACAGGCCTTTCTGGTCGTATTCAATGGTGTCCAGGTTATTGTCCTTCATAAAACCGTACAGTTGTTTTACGTCTTTTAAAATCGGAGATTCTTTGACGGCGGGCTTTTTAGCAGCCACTTTGGAAGCCGCTTTTTTAGTTACTGTTTTTTTCATAAATCAAGATGACCTCGGTTTCGTAAGTAATCCCAAAACTACTTTATTCTATTTTACATAATTTTGAAGCACTTGAAACAAAAAGTATTATTTTTACCGGAAGGAACGATACATTTTCGTCCTGTGAAACGGCTAACTAGCGCGTTTCTGCTCTCTCAAACGCCCTTATAAACACCGTCGTGGCGCAAAAACAAAAAGTCACAACGCGTTGCAAACACCTGCCAGTTTCCCCCTAAATTTTTCATATTTTTAATAAGACAGGTGTGCAAGGCTTGCTATCACATATGACGGCTATTTTGGGCGGCAGGCTGTGTCCTCACAGGAAAAAGCAAATAACCGGTTAAGCAGAAAAAGAGCCAAACATAGACTTTTTACACAAAAACCCCGGGGCGGGTTAGGCTCCGGGGCTTTTTTATATACAACAAGTGAAACTATTTGAGCAAGGCTTTGCGGGAAAGTCTTACTTTTCCGTTATTGTCAATTTCAACGCATTTCACTTCAACGATATCGCCGAGTTTCAATACGTCTTCCACCTTGTTAATGCGGTGTTTTTCAATTTCGGAAATGTGGAGTAAGCCGTCTTTACCGGGCAAAATTTCCACAAACGCGCCAAACGGCTGGATAGATACTACTTTACCCTTGTAAATTTTGTTTACTTCGGGTTCGGCAGTCATCATATCAATTTCGGCTTTGGCCTGGTCCAAGCGGTCGCTGTTGGCGGCGGCAATAGTTACCGTACCGTCTTCGGCAATGTCAATCTTGGCTTCGGTAGATTCCGTAATGCGTTTAATGTTCTTGCCGCCGGGGCCGATTAAGGCACCGATTTTGTCCACCGGGATTCTCATTTTGAAAATAATCGGCGCGAAGCGGGAAATGTTCTTCTTCGGTTCGGCAATCGTTTTCTCCATATGGTCCATAATGAACATACGGCCTTTGGTAGCCTGGGAGATAGCCTGGCGCAAAACATCAAGCGGAATACCCGTTTTGAGTTTTACGTCCATTTGGAAGGCGGTAATACCTTTGCGGGAACCCGTGAGTTTAAAGTCCATATCGCCCAAGTGGTCTTCTAACCCCATAATATCGGAGAGAACTACAAATTTGCCCTCGCCCGAAATGGCACCCATAGCGATACCGGAGCAGGCCGATTTCATCGGCACGCCCGCATCAAACAGGGCCAAAGAACCACCGCAAACGCTGGCCATAGAGGAGGAACCGTTAGATTCCATAATGTCGGAAACCACGCGAATGGTGTACGGGAATTCTTCTTCGCTCGGGATAAGCGGCATCAACGCGCGGCGGGCAAGTTCCCCGTGTCCGATTTCGCGGCGGCCCGGAGAGCGGTCCGGTTTGCACTCGCCGGTAGCAAAACCCGGGAAGTTGTAATGCAGCATAAAGCGTTCGTAAGTGGTGTCGTCCAAACCTTCCACCATTTGTTGGTCATCAGGCGTACCCAAGGTGGCTACCGCCAAAGATTGGGTTTGACCGCGGGTGAACAGGGCGGAACCGTGGGCGCGGGGCAACAAACCGACCATAGAACTCAAAGGTCTGATTTCATCGGGTTTGCGGCCGTCCACGCGGACGTTTTCGTGCAACACCAAGTTGCGGGATTCTTCGTACATAATATTTTCCAACGCAATACCCGCATAGGTGGCGGCATTATCGCCGTAGTTGGGGGTCAACTCTTCGGTGAAAGAGGCCTTCAACTGGGCAACCTGCGTATCGCGGGTTTGCTTATCGGAAAACGCGTGCAAAATCTTTTTGGCTTCTTCGCGGAATTTGCCGTTGGCGAGGTCCGCCACTTCCTGCGGCAGTTTTTCCACGACGTATTCAAATTTCGGCTTGCCGGCCAATTCGCGCAGTTTTAACTGCACGGCACACATTTTGTCAATTTCCGGCTTGGCAACTTCCATCGCTTTGATGATGGCGTCTTCTTCCACTTCTTTGGCGCCGCCTTCCACCATCAATAAACCTTGCGCGGAACCGGCAATCACCAGGTCCATATCGCAGGTTTCTTGTTCTTCTTTGGTGGGGTTGACGATGTAGTTTCCGTCTTTGCGGCCAATGCGCACAGCGGCGACAGGCTCGTTAAACGGGATGCTGGAAATGACTAACGCAGCGGAGGAAGCCAATACGGACAAGACATCCGCATCGTGCTTTTCGTCGCTGGAAATAACCATAGCCGTTACGTTGGTTTCGCAAGCGAAACCTTCGGGGAAAATCGGGCGGATGGTGCGGTCAATAATGCGGGAGGACAGCGTTTCTTTCTTGCTGGCGCGGCCTTCGCGTTTGAAAAAACCGCCGGGGATTTTGCCCGCGGCGTAGGTTCTTTCTTTATAATTGACGGTAAGCGGAGTAAAATCGGAAATGCCCGGTTTTTGCTCTTTGGTGGAAACAGCCGTCGCCAAAACCATAGTTTCACCCATAGTGGCTACGACTGCGCCGTCAGACTGCTTGGCGATTAAACCCGTTTGAAGTTTAATCGTTTGGCTGCCGACGGTAACTTCCACTTCTTGAATATCAAATTTGTGGTTGAAATTTTGCATAATAAAAGTTATTTTCTTAATTTAAGTTCCTGGGTAACTTTTTGATATCTTTCAAAGTCAGATTTCTTCAAATAAGCGAGCAAGCGTTTGCGCTGGCCGACCAATTTGTTAAGGCCTCTTTCGCCCGCAAAATCTTTCGGGTTGGCTTTGAGGTGGTTAGAAATATATTGGATGCGTTCCGTAATGAGCGCGATTTGGACAGCGGCAGAGCCGGTATCGTTGGCGCTGGATTGGAATTTGCTGATGATGTCTTTTCTGTCTTGCATGGAAAGTACCATTTTTTTGTACACTTAGACCGTTTGCTGCGCGACCAAGCACTCTTTATCCGAAAGAGTACCGAGCCGGAGTAAGGGCCTTCTCCTATTGTTAATTTATACTTACTTAAAGTACAGTTTAATTATAGCAAATTGATTTGTATTTAGGAAAGGGCTACTTGTTTTCTTCGGGTGCGGGGCCGTATTCATTGGGGAAAGGGGAGCCTTCCTCCGACATTAACCGGTCATAAAACTGCCAGTTGCTACCTTTCCAATAATTAAAAGTGCGCCGCAGGGTAGCAAATCCACTATACCCCAAATCGTGCCCGCGGCGTACCTGCAGGGTCCACGACCCCACAAACATTACGGCACAAATGCTGTATAGTACAACCTGATATTCAGTTATCAACGCCAACACCCGCTCCAACTTATGGGGTGGCAAGAACAGCATAATGATAATAGCAGTAAAAGCCACAAACGCCGGGGCCCGGTGGCTGTAAACGTATTCTATGCGGCTGGCACGGCCGAACGGGCACCAAAAGAGGGCCATGCATTTAAGCGAGTATTTTAACCCATCTAAAATGATTTGCATAATATATTGTAGCAAAAACTATCCCCCCTTTAAGCCGTAAAACACAGACGAATGAGGACAAATTATCCGGGCCTTGGGGAAGGTTTACCGATTTTCTTCGGGCGCGGGGCCGTATTCGTTGGGCAAAGGGGAGCCTTCTTCTTTAAACAGCCGGCGGTTAAACTGCCAGCCTTTGAACATCATACACTCTGAGGAGCGGAACAGCGTAGAAAACCAATTATACCCCAAGTCGTGCCCGCGGCGCACCAGTACGCTATACGAAGCCAAAACCACTACGGCACAAGCACAACACAGCGCAACCTTAAATTCATTTGCAAACGCATACAACCACTCCAACTTATGGGGAGGCAGGTACTTTATAGCCGCAACCACCAACAACGCCAAAACCAGCGTGGTATTATTGTAGTAAGCATATTCCTTGCGGCCGGCGCGTCCAAACGGACACCAAAAATAGAGTAGGCATTTAAGCGTATAAATAAAGACATCTTTTAACATAATGTTATTATATAAAAAGAGTGCCCGCAAGAGAAGTTGCGGGCACTAAAACAACTATTTGTTAAAGAAAGATTTACACCATTTCTTTATTTTTTCCAGTGTGCTATATTGTTTTCTGTATAAGCGCTCAATCTCCGCTGCCTCCGGTGTCAATTTCAAGTCCGGGTCCCTTGTCAGTAAATCAATAGCCGTAGCCAACTCTCTCTCACTACTATCACTGTAACTCGGCCACGTGCTATGTGTTTTCAACCAACTTTTTAACGCGGGGACAACACGAGAAAGGCCCTCTTCTTTCAAACTTATAGCTTGCTGCTTTATGTCATTGGGAACATTACTGCCAGTCAAGAAGTTGTACAGTTTTATTCCATTCTCTCCACTCCCCGTACGATAAGGCCACAGATGATTGGAATCTGCCAAATAGTCCTGCATTTTACGCAAAGTTGATTGCTGGACAGCCGTTTGTGCTTCCTCCACCAAGCGTTTGGCTTCGGCTTGTATTCCAGCAGGCACATCTGGTTTCATCAGGTCTTTATAAGTATCCTCATAACCTAAAAGAAGATAACTCACATAAACTTCCAACTTCCGCTTGAGATTAGCAATTTTCCCCTGGTAATATAAGGACCATATTTCTTTTAGCACAGGGTTGTCCGAAGGCGAACGAGTTTCCATTTTTTTCATTATTTCCTCATAGGCCTCTTGCATCGTCTTGTCAGGGTTACCCGATGCCAACCAACGTGAGGTTCCATAGCCTAACTTTCTCTTGACTGCAGCCCACAGTTTGGCTTCTTCATAAAGATCCGCCAAATTATGATTATATGATTTGTAGTAACTAATAACCCCGGACAAACGACGTTCTCCTTTATCAGTGGAAGCAGATGAAGGCAATCTTCCGTTATGGGTCTCTAACCAAAAGATGGTTTCGTCATAAATTTTTTGGCCACGCTCAAACCGTTCCTGTTGTTGCTGACGAGAAATTTCTGCCAAGCGTTCTAACCTTGCTTTCTCCTGAGCGGGATCTTCTTTGGGTGTGGCTTTTTCCCGGGGAGTAGCATTTTCCTTAAGGCGAATTATACTATCCCTCAAACCAGCATTGCGTTGTTTAACCCCGGAAACGGCACGGGCCAAACCGGACTCTTCTGCATCAGCAGAAGCAATGGTTGGAAATGTCCCGTTATGATTTCTCATCCAAAGGACCAAATTGTCATAGGTTTGTTGGTCACGCACTAACTGTTGTTGATACTGTTCTTCGGCTTTCAACTGTTTTTGACGGCGCGCTTCCTCCGCTCTCTCTTGGGAAGTTTCTGCCAGTTGTTGACGGCGCACTTTTTGCCCCTGCTCTTTCAGTGCCAATAACTCTTTGGCTATGGGGTCATCGGCAGGTACTGTTTTCAAATAATTGTCAACATTTTGTGCTAAATTAATCGCTTCCTTATTGTCATAAGCATTTCCAGGCCATATTCCGTCGTGTTCGTCCATCCACTTCCGTACGGACTGGAGCTTTTCCTGCGGTGTCAGGTGTTTTTTAATAGGGCCACCCTTTAAATCTTGCAACTGTTTGATCCAAATATCATTGGAGTCCTGTGCACGTTGTAAAGCTTTGTGCACACGGAAAGCCAAATTAACCTCAGTTAATTCCTCCGGCGTTCTCTGCTCCCCGCGAATCAGCTTTCCATCTCTATAAATAGCGGACCGCGGAAATTTACCGTTATAGGCAATCATCCAATTGCGCAACTCTGCAACCAAGGCGGCATTGTTATTATTTTTTCCTTGTACAACTGTATTGATTCTGGGGGCGGAAAAGGATAAATTCAGCCAATCAGCGGTAGTTGTTTCCCCTGGGAATGTATGCTTTACACTATAATAACTATAATAGTTCAATATCCGGTAAGAATCTTTGGATAAAGTATTCATCTTTCCTGTCGCTTGCGGCAACACATATTCTCCCAAGCCATTTTTGGCAAGCCAGTTATTTACTCCTTCTACAAACTCCGCCGGCAAAGAAGACGCCCCTTTAAAAGAACGTAACTGTTTATATGCTTTCAGTTTAAGCATAGCGCGCACAATGGCAATACCCGTAACCGATTTTACAGATTCCGGCGCTTTTTGGTAAATATTCATCAACAGAGGAACATCTTTTGTGGTGCCAAAAAAACCTAAATTGCTGATGGCGGACATTGTTTTCCCCCAAGCCATCAAGTCTGAATCTTCATCCAAAGAAACGCTCCCCTTATAGCACACCAAATTAGTTCTATATAATTCTTGTGCCAAGTAGGTCTGATCCGCGGTTAATTTAACACCTTTCTGTATTGCCAAAACCGGAAGATCCTTTAACAGCAAGTATTCTTGGGAAGAAGGCCTGCGTGAAACCTCAAAAATTTGGTACAGCACCTCTTTTGCATCTGCGGCTGAAAAATTCTCTTTGGCAAGGAGGTCGTCCGTTTCTCGCAATGTTGTTTTTAATCGGGTGTTGACATTGCCCACTAAGTTATCAACGGCAGTAGAAATCTGTTGTTGCTGGGACGAAACGGCAGGAGAATTTATGGTAACATTAGTCTGTGGAGTTTTCCCCACAGGAGTAGCCGGCACGGAAACAGTTGGAACCGTAGGAATAACACCCGTTGGGAGGTGCGCCGAGGGAATACCCGTAACCTTAGACAGTCCTTTAAGGCCTGGCACCTCTTTGCCGACTTGTCCGATAACTTGTTCCACTATTTGCGAACCTTCTTTTGCTCCTTTGACAACACTTGTCTCCTGTGCGGAAGCCGGAACCACACATAAAAGGCACAAAGTTCCCCCTACTAAAATTGGCATTTTCATATATCCCCTACCTCCTGTTGATAATATATAAATTTCTTTTTTCCCCTTCAAGGGCCAAAAGGCCTATCCAAAATATAGGTCTTACATACAAGAGCGCCCGCAGGAGAAGTTGCGGGCGCAGGGTGTTCTTGTAGGAGGTTTTTAAAGTTTATTGTACAAAGCCCAGAAACAAGGACGCGTACAGTTCCACATTGTCCAGTTTTACATCACTGGAAGTAAGCATATCTTTAAATTCGCGGCTAATCCAGGAAAACTCCCGGTCCAGGCGCTGTTTTTTAAGCAGTTGGTCTTGCTTTGTTTTTTGGGTTAAAGTGTTCATTGTTGCGCCTCCTCCGCGTTAGGTTATACTTATATAATAGTGTTTCCGACGGAGAATTAACAGGGTCATTGGGCCTAACCGACGGAACTTTTTGGGCCTACTCCACCCCGACGGGCAGACCTACCTAAAAATAGGTCTTTTGGCCTGTTTTTCCAATTTGATATACTTTAATATATGGTTGCTGAAACGGAAATTTTAGCCAAGGCAAAAGCCACTCATACGCTTGCGAAAGAGGAAATTATTGCGCTCTTGTCGCTCCTGGATGCGCGCGCACTTTTTCAGACAGCCGACGAGGTCCGCCAACAGTTTGTGGGAGATGAGGTCTATTTGCGCGGACTTATTGAATTTTCCAATTATTGCAAAAACGACTGTATGTATTGCGGTATCCGCCGCTCCAATTTACAAGCCAAACGATACCGCTTATCCCCACAGGAAATCGTAAAATTGGCTGAAAAAGCCGCCGGCTACGGCTATAAAACAGTAGTGCTCCAATCTGGGGAAGACGGGTGGTTCTCCGCCGATAAAATGGCTGATATTGTCTGTCAAATTAAAAAAATGGGTTTAGCGGTTACATTAAGTTTGGGCGAAAAAACGCGCGAAGAATATGCCCTGTACCGCCAGGCCGGGGCCGACAGATACCTTTTGCGCATAGAAACCACCGATAAAGTCCTTTACGAAAAATTGGACCCGCAAATGAGTTGGTTAAACCGCGCCCGCTGTTTAACCGATTTAAAGGCTCTCGGCTACGAGGTCGGCTCAGGGTCGCTGGTGGGGCTTCCCGGGCAAACCGCGGAAAGTTTAGCGGACGATTTGCTGTTTTTTAAACAAATTCCTGTGGATATGGCGGGAATCGGACCGTTTATCCCCCACCCCCACACTCCGTTGGCAAACGAAACGACAAACGGTCATTTTGAGTTAGCCCTTAAAATGATGGCTATAATGCGCCTGTTACTGCCGGACATCAATATCCCGGCCACCACGGCTATGGAAACACTCCACCCGCAAGGCCGCCTTTTGGCTTTGCAGAGCGGGGCCAATGTGGTGATGCCCAATGTTACCGAGGGCGAACCCCGCAAAATGTATGAACTGTATCCCGAAAAAATCTGCACGGGCGATACCCCTGAAAAGTGCCGCTACTGCATTGCCGGTAAGATTGAATCTATCGGCCGAACCGTGCAAATGTCCTACGGCTTTCACGGAGAGTATTTAAAGAATAAGTCCCAGAAAAAATAAAAGCCCCGTTTAAAAACAGGACTTTTATTTTTTACCAATCTTTTAATTTTTCCAACAGTGCCGCGGCTTGTTTGCCGTTTCTTTGCTGCAAGGCTACGATTTGGCGTTTTTGCGGGTTTATAATGCACAACTCCATACAATTATTTACCAACCACATCTCCGGGCAGGTTTTGTATCCGGGGGCGCACTTGATCCATCTTGTACCACTGGTCCACTCCATTGTATTTTGATAGGCTGAGGGATATTTTTTCAGGGTTCTTTCCACGGCCTCCCGAAAGGCCGCCGCATAAGGACAGCCGCGCAAACTGACCCAATGGACTTTTTTAATATCACCTAAAAAAATTTCTTGATGGCTGGGATTATCGGGTATAGAATCGTAAACCTCTTGGGGAATCGGTAATACTTTTACGTTCGGTATTCCGGCTGTTAAAATGCCGGCTTGAATCGTACTGTCTGGCCGTTGGGCCAGTTCTTCCAGATTTACAGGAACAGTATCCTTAAACACAATGCAGGCCACCACAGCCACTAATAGCAAAATGCCCAGCATTGCAAATAAACTGAGTCCTTTTTTATTCATCTTTTCCCCCTTTACACACGTTTCCTAATTATAACAAAAAGTGGATATGTAGAAAAAAATTTTGTTTTCTATGGAAAATGTATTACAATATAGGAAATTAAAACGGGCCAGCCCCGTTATACTGTTATTTTAATATAAGGGAGAAACGACCATATATGGTAAAGAAAACCGTCAAGAAAGCGGCTGCAAAACCTGCCGCTAAAAAGACTGTAAAAAAAACAGCCGTAAAGAAAGCCGTTCTCAAAAAACCCGCTAAATATATTTACTCTTTTGGCGCAGGCCGTGCCGAAGGCAATGGCAAAATGAAGGAATTATTGGGCGGTAAGGGCGCCAATTTGGCCGAAATGGCCGGACTGTTAAAACTGCCCGTTCCTCCCGGTTTTACAATTACTACCGAAGTTTGTACCTATTATTGGAACCACGACCGTTCCTATCCCAAAACATTGAAAGCCGACGTAGAGGCCAACCTCAAAAAAATTGAACGCGAAACCAAAAAAGTTTTCGGTTCCGAAAAAAATCCGCTTTTAGTGTCCGTCCGCTCCGGCGCCCGCGCCTCTATGCCCGGTATGATGGAAACCATTTTAAATATCGGCCTTACGGAAGAAACTATCCCGGGTATGATTGCCAAAACGGGTGATGCCCGCTTTGTGTATGATGCTTACCGCCGCCTGATTATGATGTATTCCGATGTGGTAATGGAAAAAGCCGCCGGAATTGAACCCAAGGACGGAGAAGGAATCCGCAAAATTTTGGACGGTATGCTGGGCGATTTAAAGACAAAACTCGGCGTAACGGACGATACTCATATTCCGGCCGAAGAACTCAAAAAACTGTGCGCGGAATTTAAAAAGACCGTCAAAAAAGTGCTCAAAAAAGACTTCCCGGACAATCCGATGGAACAACTTTGGGGCGCTATCGGTGCGGTGTTTGCCTCTTGGAACGGCAAACGCGCTATTGCTTACCGCAATATTGAAAATATCCCGCACGATTGGGGTACTGCCGTTAACGTACAAACAATGGTTTTTGGAAATATGGGCGATACGAGTGCCACGGGCGTGGCCTTTACGCGCAACCCCGGCAACGGCGACAGCCACTTTTACGGCGAATATTTAATCAATGCCCAAGGTGAAGATGTGGTGGCCGGTATCCGCACCCCCTCGCCGATGAACAAATGGTCTGCAAATGCTCACTCGGCCCATTTGCCTACGCTTGAAAAGGTAATGCCGAAAGTTTATAAAGAATTGGACGCTATCCAAAAGAAACTGGAAAAGCATTTCCACGACATGTTGGACATTGAATTTACGATTGAGGACCAAAAATTGTGGATGCTCCAATGCCGCGTAGGAAAACGCAACGGAACCGCCGCCGTACAAATGGCCTTGGATATGGTAAAAGAACGCTTGATTTCCAAGGAAGAAGCCGTCTTGCGTGTAACGCCTGCCCAGTTGGGCGAACTTTTGCTCCCCGCCATTGACCCCAAGGCCGAAGCGGGTGTAAAGCCCATTGCCCAAGGTCTGCCGGCCGGCCCGGGCGGTGCTTGCGGCGAGATTGTTTTCAACTCCGCCGACGCTATTAAGTTGCAAGAAACCGGCAAAAGAGCCATTTTGGTACGCGAAGAAACCAACCCCGAAGATATTGAGGGAATGCGTGCGGCCGCAGGTATTTTAACCCAGCGCGGCGGTATGACCTCTCACGCGGCTTTGGTTGCCCGCGGTTGGGGCAAATGCTGCATTGTCGGCTGCGGCGAACTGGAAATTAACCTGGAAGCCAAAACCGTCAGTATGGGCGGAAAAACCTTTAAAGAGGGCGATTCCTTAACCTTAAACGGTACGAAAGGATATGTTTATGACGGTGCTTTAAAAATGTTAGCCGCCGGCGAAGGCAACAAGAACTTAATGCACTTTTTAGCCTTGTGCGACAAAGTGCGCACCCTGAAAGTGCGCGCCAACGCAGATACGGAAGAAGATGCCATAAATGCCCGCAAATTCGGTGCGGAGGGCATCGGCCTTTTCCGCATAGAACATATGTTCTACGGTAAAAACTCCGAAAAACCGCTCTTTATTTTGCGCAAAATGATTCTCTCCGGCAACGAGGCCGAACGCAAAGCCGCGGTAGAAGAACTTTTCCCGTATATGAAAAAGGAAATCAAGGCGACTATGAAGGCTATGGCGGGCTATGGTGTAACCGTCCGCCTGATGGACCCGCCGCTCCACGAATTTGTGCCGACCTTGCCCGAAAAGCAGGCTGAACTGGCCAAAGCATTGGGCATTACGATGGCTGTATTTAAAGAACGCGCCGCCGGGCTGCACGAAGTCAACCCGATGATGGGACACCGTGGTATCCGCTTGGGTGTAACCTATCCCGAAATTACCGAAATGCAATCCCGCGCGATTTTTGAATCTGCCGCCGAACTCATTAAAGAGGGTGTAAAAGCGGAGCCGGAAGTGATGATTCCTCTTACCTGCGACGTGAACGAAATCATCACGCAAAAGAAACTCATCCGCGCCGCGTATGACGAAGTGGTAGCCAAAACCAAGGTTAAAAAACTCCATTTCTCCGTGGGTACGATGATTGAAATTCCACGCGCAGCGGTGTTGGCCTATGAAGTTGCCCAAGAAGCGGATTTCTTCTCGTTCGGAACCAATGACCTTACGCAAATGACCTTTGGTTTTTCGCGTGATGATATCGGCTCGTTCCTGCCCGAATATTTGAAGCAGGGCATTTTGGAAGCCGACCCGTTCCAAACCCTTGACCAACGCGGTGTAGGGATGCTGATTGAACACGCCGTAACCGAAGGGCGCGACGCCAAACCTAACTTGAAGGTGGGTATCTGCGGTGAACACGGCGGGGACCCTGCCAGCGTGGAATTCTGCCACCGCGAAGGGTTTACTTATGTGTCCTGCTCCGCGTTCCGCGTGCCGATAGCGCGCCTGGCCGCTGCGCAAGCCGCCGCCAAAGACGTATTGGCCTACAAACGCAAATAAAAAATTGCTTTACAAAAGCCCCGGGGAATCAACCTTGGGGCTTTTTGTTTGCTTTTTTTCATAAAACTCTCTATACTATAAATATAGGTAAAGGTGTTGATTATGAAAAAACATTTATTAATTGCATTAGTATTATCCTTGGCGTGGCCGGTTAGTGCAGCCCCGGCGGACCAGGCCGTTGCCAAACAACTGTTGGTAACGCAGTTCCAGCAAATCAAAGATGATGCGGCACAATGCCGCGAAGCCGTTAGAAAGCAAAATTTTAAAAAGGCTATTTCACTGGGGCAGCGGGCATTAACCAAAGAAACCGAAGCCCTGGCATTAGCCAAAAAGAATAATATTCGCGTAACCTTTGGGCAAGTGTATGGTTCCGATGGCTTTTTACCGGACCCGCTTACCAATTATGTAGATGTGGCGGAAAACGTACTCTTTTCCCGGGTAATGTTGGGCGAGATATCCCTGCGCGAAGCCTTGCGCCAAGGGGCGGATTTGGCAGACAAAGGCGGTATGGTGGGCGTGTTATTCGGTCAAAATACACATATGAACATTGCCTTTGCCACCGTGTCCGAGACGTTTAGAGGGTGGAAAAACTGCAAGAAAGAAGTAGCCACCTTAAACGGTATTGTGGACCCGGAAAAGTTCTGCGTACAAGACCCGGCTTGGTTAGCCGATTAACTGGTTTAGTTGCTTTAAAAAATCCCCGAGGTGTCTAAACCGCGGGGATTTTTTTATTCCATAGGATACTGTGTAATATATTCCTTAGGCCTGCGTCTATCCCAAGCCACACCGCGTTTTACTACTTTGGCGGGATTTCCGGCAATCACGCAGTTTTCTTCGGTAAATTTACCGGCCACCACAGCCGAAGCCCCCACCACGCAATTTTTAGCGATCAAACTATTCTTCAAAACAGTGCAGTCCATAGCCACCCAAACATTATCGCCAATGATAATCTCTTTGCCCCAATTTAGTAATTTTTTTGTTTTAGCATCATAAATGGTATGAGAGTCGCTGGCAAAAATATGAATATTCCAAGACAACATACAATTATTACCGATAATAACTGCGGAATTATCCTCTAATAAATCAATCCATACTCCATTAGAATCAGAATTTTTACCAATTCTAACAAGGCAGTTATGTGTAGGCGTATTTGTACCCGGATTGCCTATTACAATACGTCCATTCCATTTTTTTACAGAAGGGTCAATTTCCACCTTGTTGTTATCGCCATATATTTCTATTTGCACTCCTTTCGGCACAAAAGGGATAATATTTCCTTTTCCGAAAACTTGTGGCTTTTTAGATTTTACCGGATGATATAGGTCTTTAATATATTTTCCCATTAAATGAATAAAAAGTAAGATTTTGGAATGTCCATATTTACGTTGAAAGTATAACTTATCTTCGTTTTCCATAATACACCTCATTAAACTCCCAATTTAATTTGAATTTGTTTTAATGCGTCTTTTTCCATAATAGTATTCATACAAATATGATTTTTCTTTATGCAAGACTCTTGCCAAGCGCGGGAATAAAATTCGCAATGTATGGGGCAAGCGTGGCTACACAGATTTAGGTTCTCGGAATAACCTAACACCGCTGGCGAACTGGGACCAAAAAAGACACAAGACGCGCCCCCTTTTAACGCGTGGCGCAAGTGGACAAGGCCGCCCTCACTATCTATATGCAAAAGGGCGTGCTTTAAAATGACTTTTATTTCTTCTAACGAGGTTTTTCCTGCTAAATTTTTATCGGCATTTCCTAAACGCTCGCCTTTACCACACCCAACCTCAATAATTTGGTATTGAGGAGCGGTTTCTTTTAAATCAGCAATTAATTTTCTGTAATACTCCAACGGCCACAATTTGGTGCTATCTACTAATTGAGTATCGCCCACTTCGCGGTTTATGGTGATATATTTTTTTGTAGTTAATCCAAATTTTTGCAATGTTTCTTTTTCTTGCTCTATGGGCACAGAAAGTATCCAATCTTCCTGTAAATTAAATTCATTTACTAAATCAGGTTGTGCCCAACGCTTTTGCAGATTAGATAAAATATTTTGAGTGATGCAATCCTTATATGGAACTGTTAAAAAATATTTATTTTCTCGTTCCAAATCCAGTAGTTTTTCCACATAGCCAAGCAATCCTGTTGGTAGGCGTTGTAAATTAGCATATTGAACAATAGGGCTTCTGTTACAAGTAATTTTTAAATCAAAATATTGGGAATCTCTTTCACTTTCAGATACAAAACAAGTTAAAGTTTCGGTTAAGTGTGGCAAGAGGGATATTTTATGGCAACATACAAAAAAATTTATATTTTTCTCTTTACAAAATTTTATGTAAAAAGCCGTTGCCCAGTTTAGGCTCATTAACATATCCCCCATACCACCTTCTATGGTTAAACAAATGCGTATAGGCCCGGACAGAGGTTTGTTTTTCTGTTTTTTACTAATAGCAGATAGCAAACAAGCCCACATCATATGCGTTGCAATTTTATTTACAGAATTATATTTATGTGTATATCGGTTTAAACGTGCCTGTAAATAATCTACACCCAATTTGATATTTAATTTCTGTTGGCGTAATTCCACTTCTTTTGTATTACATTTTTGTTCAAATTTATTGGACTCTTCCAAGAGTTCTAAATCCGTCTTTTTACGGGCAGATTTTTCGTGTAAAGCGGTTTGATGAAAAACAGAATATTCCCGCAAACATTCCTTCCACAAACGCGGCGAAAACGACAAAATAAACCGCAGCCAATGTGCCAAACAAAGCGACGTATCGTGTACATTTTTCCACACAAACCAAGTGCGGTTGCGCTTGGATAAAAACTGCGTAAATTTGTTCTTTTTACTGTTAATCGTGCCTCCGCATTTGTGGCGGGGCTTGGTATCGGGTGCATAAATCACTTTCCAACCGCGTTTTAACCCGCGATAAACCAAGTCTGTTTCTTCCAACATATACGGGTCCAAATTTTCGTCAAAACCACCTAATAAATCAAAATAACTCCGCTGGCAAAAGAAATATGCTCCCTGCACACCCCACGAAGGATATTCCACCATTTCCGGCAAAAATTCATTATAAATATTGTGCGTAAAGCGGGGAAAACCCTTTTTCCAACCCAATAATTTTACGCCGTCCAACTGTTCCCACGCGCCGGCTTTTTTAGGATAAGCACAATAACCTGCGCACGCTACGCAAAACACATCCGGACGTAAATATTTTTGGGCCGTATTGAAAAAATCCTCGTCAACAAAAACATCATTATCCAAAAAACACAGCCACTCCCCCTGCGAGTCGCTTACCCCCAAATTGCGCGCTGACGAAGCACCGTGTTTGGGGTTTTCTAAAAATTTCACTTGCGGGAAAAGTACAGGAGCCTCTTGCATAGAACCGTCCGCAGAATCCCCCACCACTACGGTAACGCTGACAGGAACGGTAGATTTTTTGGCGGCAGCCAATACGGTAGGCAAACACTCTTTCATATGGTGCAACCCATTTTTAGACGGAATAACGACGGCGATTTTCATAACAAGTTCCTCCACAAAACAGGGAAAAGGGGCCCTGACTCTTGGCGGAGATGTGCATAAGCCCCCTTCCCGTTCATACGTATGTGCTGTAACGTATGAAAGCGAACGGAACCTATGAAAAATGAAGCAGTAACAAAGCGGAAAAAACGAAGGAAGGCTTAAAAAAAACGGCTGGTTAGGACAAGTCTGAGAGAAGTCTTGCCAATAAACAGCCGTGGTCTCGCCCATATAAATATGTGCGAAACACTCGGCAGAAGACAAGAGGCTCATGACTTCCCCTCATCTTCTGCCTAAACTAACTGTTTTTTGGACTCTCTCAGAACTTTGGATTTTCCAAAGCCTTCCTATTCTTCAATAGGATTCCAAAAACATTAAATTGTCGGCGCCCGGTTTCCCTTGCGCACTGCGTTTATTATAGCATATTTATTTTATTGTTCATTTTGAATTTGTTTCAAAATCTACCTTTTTTCCAAAGCCTGGCAGGCCGCCAAAACACTCGGCAGCCCCGCCGCGCCTTACAAGCCGAACAACTATCGTATGCTATCACTACTCCTTAAAATACAAGGGGCGCAATGAGTTCGCCACCGCCAATAAACATACGCCGACATCGGCAAAAACGGCACTCCACATATTAGCCAACCCCGCCGCACCCAAAGCCAATACTCCGGCTTTAATCACTAGCGCAAAGACAATATTCTGCTTAATTACACGCAGGGTTTTGCGGGAAATTTTAATTGCCGAAACAATCTTTTTTACCTCATCGGTCATCAGCACCACGTCGGCGGCTTCTATGGCGGCATCAGAGCCAAGCGCCCCCATTGCTATTCCCAAATCGGCACGCGCCAAAACAGGCGCATCATTAATACCGTCGCCCACAAAGGCCGTGGCAAGTCCATTAGGCGTGCCTGATATTAATTTTTCCAAAATTTCCACCTTGTCTGCTGGCAACAGACCTGCGTAAACGTGCTTTATATGTAGTTCGTAGGCGGTTTTTTCGGCGGCGGAGATACTGTCTCCGCTCAACATCACCACTTGGTGAACAAGCCCGTTTTGCAAGGTTTTTAAGGCTTCCTCAGTGCCGGGCTTTACCTTATCGCCCAGTTCTATACGCCCTTTAAAAAAGCCATTTTCCGCCACATATACGCACGTTCCGCGCCCGGTCTGTACATCCGCCACGTTATAGCGCGCCATTAAGCGTTCGTTTCCTGCTAAAATTTGGGTGTTTTTCATAGAGGCACAAATCCCCTCTCCGGATATCTCTTGCACCGTTTCCGGAGTTTCCGTCTTTGTTTCAGCCTCCTTTAAAATGGCTTTGGCTACCGGGTGATTGGAATAATGCTCGGCGGCAGCCGCCAATTTAAGCAATTCCTTGTCTGTTGTGTTTCCGGCGGGAAAAAGTCCTGTAACCGCAAATACCCCTTGCGTGAGCGTGCCCGTTTTGTCAAAGGCCAACGTATAAAGGCGCGATAATTGTTCCAAGTACGAACTGCCCTTAATCAGCACACCATTTCTGGCCGCACCCCCAATACCGCCAAAAAAACCGAGCGGCACGGAAATAACAAGCGCGCACGGACAGGAAATTACTAAGAAAATAAGCGCGCGGTAAAACCACGTTTTAAACGAAGCATCTGCCCAAATAAGCGGCGGAAGAACGGCTACCGCCGCCGCGGCAAACACTACCGCAGGCGTGTAAATACGGGCAAAGCGCGTGATGAATTTTTCGGCAGACGATTTTTTGCTGGCGGCATTTTCGGCTAGTTCCAAAATTTTGGCTACTGCGGAATTTTCATAAGTCTTTTCCACCTTTACGCGAAGCGTGCCGTCCACGCTGATTACCCCCGCCAACACCTGCTGCCCCGCTTGGGCAGTTACCGGGCGGGATTCCCCCGTCAAGGCGGAGGTATCCAAATGGCCGCTTCCGCTTTCAATCACCCCGTCTAACGGCACACGCTCCCCCGGCAAAACGAGTACCACCTCACCCAGCTTAACTGTTTGCGGGGCGACCTTTTCCTCTTTGCCAGACTTTATTAAGCGGGCGAAATCGGGCCGTAAATCCATTAAACGAACAATACTCCGGCGCGATTTACCCGCCGCATATTCCTGCAACAATTCCCCCACTTGGTAAAACAGCATTACAGCCACCGCTTCGGGAAATTCCCCAATGCACCACGCCCCCAAAGTGGCCACCGCCATAAGGGAATTTTCGTCAAACCATTGGCCCGCTTTTACATTGGAATAGCAAGCCTGCCATACCTCAATCCCGCTGATAAAATAAGCCGCCAAGTAAAAGGGCAGTTTAATAGCAAGCGGAACAGGTAAGAAAAAACCCAAGGAAAACAACCCCGCCGCTAAGGCTAATTTTTTCCACTCGCCGCGTGGTTCACCTTCCTTCCCTTGGGCACACGAGCAGGCGTGGCAAGCGGTACAAGCACATTCGTGATGATGACTCATAACCCCTCCTGTATGTGTTCTAACCCTTGGTTAAAAATGCGTTTGACGTGTTCATCCGCCAATGAATAAAAAACCGTTTTTCCCGAGCGGCGGCTTTTGACGAGTTTGTTTTGCTTTAAAAAGCGCAACTGGTGCGAAATGGCGGAGTGCGTCATCCCCAATTCGTCCGCAATATGCTGTACGCATTGTTCACAATTAAAAAGAGCGCACAAAATGCGCAGGCGCGTGCTGTCGCCAAACACTTTAAAAAGGTCAGCCAAATCATAGAGTGTATCGTCGGGCAGTTGCAAGGATGGTTTGCAAATGTGTGGTGGGGTTTTCTTCATAATTAACTCCTATTATACTAATATATGAACATATGTTCACATATTAGTATAATTAATTTTCTTTTGTTTGTAAAGGTTCTGCTTGAAGAACGCGCCAAAATTGATATACTATGTGTGTAAACTTTTTTAAGGAGATAATATGAACAACAAGGGCTTTACTTTAATTGAACTCTTGGTCGTGGTGCTGATTATCGGCATTTTATCGGCCATTGCCTTGCCGCAATACGAACTGGCGGTAGAAAAAGCGAGAACCGCAGAAGCCTCGGTCAATGCAAAAGCAATTTTGGATGCCGAGGAACGCTTTAAACAAGCAAATCCCGATGAGTGCGTAAATTCCTTTTCCCAAATTGCTGACGTAAATTTGAAAGGTGGTTCTATTAATGGTAATACTTTTACTACCAACCTTTTTAAATATACTTTGGATTTTTGCGCTAACAACCAACTGCTAGTAACCCGTTACGAGGGAGATACAGAGATTTTTACAGTATCTTTTTTAAGTATGGACGCCGGTGGTGGGAAGCAATGTGCAGGTGGCTCTGATTTACAAGAAATTTGTACTTATATGGAGAAAATCTAAATTTTTGCCTACTATCATACCCCGGGGCAAAAATGCCTCGGGGTGTTTTTTTACGCTAGATGTTGTTTAAGATTATTTGTCTTAGCCGTTGTATTTGTCGTTATTTCCAAGAATTGACAATCCGCTAGGATCGGGGCTCTGTAAAAAAGGGAAACGACAGATTCCCGACTACAACACTCGGAAATGACAATAAAACAAAAGAACATTATTAATTTATTTTAGGATTTTCCCCCATGCTTTTATAACTACAAACTCTTTAACCGCTCCGCTATGGTCTGCGCCGCCGTTAAGGGATTAGGCAGGGCCAACTTATCATACCCGGCACGCATAGCGGCCAGTTTTGCGCCCACTTGGCCTTGGGTCAGCCCTTTAAATACACTAGATAAGCGCGTTGGCAACTGATCATCGTCCAACACAATTTGCGCACACCCCGCCTCAGCAAAAATTTTAGCATTGTAGTATTGGTGGTTTGCCGCCGCGTGCGGAAACGGCACTAAAACCGCGGGCAACTTACAGCACACCAGTTCAGCCAGCGTGCTTGCACCGCTCCGGCAAATAATTAAGTCAACCGCTTTCATCAGCGTGTAAATTTCGTGCGAATAAGGCAATACGGCCGCATTGGATAGCCCGGCATACAAGCCACGCACGCTTTCAAACCACCGCTCTCCCGTGATGTGGATAAATTGCCAGTTGGAAAAAACCTTGGCACAAGCAACCACCGCATTGTTTAAATCTTTGGCTCCTTGGCTTCCGCCCACCACTAGAACGGTTGGCTTTGCAGGGTCCAGTTTTAGTGCCTGTAATTGCGTGGCACGGTTCGCGGACAAACCAAACTCCGCACGCACCGGAGTACTTGTCAAAACGCCGTTTTTCACTTTCTCCGTCGTCGGCAAGCCCAACATAAACAGGTCTGCAAATTTTCCGCACACCTTGTTTGCCAGGCCCAAACAGGCGTTGGAATCGTGCACGGCCGTTTTTACGCCCATAAAATGTGCCATAAAAATAAGCGGGAAAGAAATATACCCGCCCGTACCGATAGCCACATCCGGCCGAAAAACCCGCAATATTTGGCGTGTTTGGAGCAAGGATTTTACCAATTTACACACAAATTTAACGTGGCGCACGGGGTTAACAGATCGAGGGAAACCCATAAAATCAATTTCTTTATAGGAAAGTCCGTGCGCAGATAACACCTTGGCGGCGGGGTCGTCTTTACGGACGACAAAAAGAACTTCGCACCCTTGACGTTTAAATTCTTCGCCAAGAGCAAAACCGGGGTAAAAATGCCCGCCGGTGCCGCCGGAAGCAATCAAAAAGCGTTTGTTCATATTATTTTTTCCTGTTTTTAAAATGCGTGATGTCCTCGCGCAGATTATTCTGCGTGTTATCCACCGCCGCCAAATTAAGGATAATGCCAATCATCACCAGCGTCATAATCACAGACGAGCCACCGTAGGAAAAAAACGGCAAGGCAATACCCTTTGTAGGCACTAAACCAATGGCCATAGCCATATTAAAAAATGCCTGCATACAAATTGTAATCGTCAGGCCAAAGATAGTCAAACTGCGAAAATGCGTTTTTGCCACGCGGGCCAACTGCACCCCGTGGACAAGCAGCCAACAAAAGAGACTAATAATAATCGCCCCGCCAAAAAGGCCCACTTCCTCGCACATAATGGAAAAGATAAAGTCCGTATGGGCGGCGGGCAAATATTCCAGTTTCAGTTCACTATTGCCTAGCCCCTTTCCAAACCACCCGCCGGACCCTACCGCCAGAAACGATTGCACCAACTGGTAGCCCGTAGTGCCCTCGGTGGCGAACGGGTTTAAAAAGGAAAGCATACGGTCGCGCCTGTACCCCACCCCAAACAGCAAGCGGTACAACACCGGCAACAATAATACCCCCGGTACGCATAAGTGCAAAAAGCGCGCACCCGCCATTAAGAGCATAAAGGCAAATACCGCCCCCATCAGCATAGGCGTACCCAAGTCCTTTTCCGCCAAAATAAGCACTAATGTAATCCCCGCCACTATCATAGGATTAATAAGCAGTTTCCAATTTTTGGCTAACCTTCCGGCCACTTTATCCAAATAGTCGGCAATATAAATAACCAAAGTTACTTTGGCGATTTCGGAGGGCTGCAATTTAAAAAAACCGAAGTCAATCCAACGGTGCACATTGGCCTGCTGACGGGTAAAAAGCACGATAACAAGTAACACCCAAGTAAAGAATAGCAAGTTAATCGGCTTAAAAATTTTAATGCGTATCAGGCGGTCAAATGTCTGCGATAGAAACAACGCCGCCAACACACCTAAGAAATCAAACAGCAATTGGCGTTTAAAAAAGAGCGTAGAGTCAAACGCGCTAGACGAATAAGTAAAAATCAGCCCAAAAAGCACGAACGCAAAGGCAATGAAGGCAATGTATATATCTAATTTGAGCGGGCTCCACCCGTCCTGCCGTGCACCGGCAAAGCCCCGCACGGCCCGGGGAGCAGGCCGCCGTGTAAAGGTATTGCGCCGCTGGGGCGCTTTGTTAAATAGTTTCATAAGCGTTAGCGGATTTTAAGCGAGGCTAAGGCCAAAAGCATCAGCATTGCGCCCACAATCCAAAAGCGCACGATTACCTTCGGCTCCGGCACACCCATTAATTCAAAATGGTGATGAATCGGCGCCATTTTAAAAAGCCGCTTGCCGTGCGTTAATTTAAAGTATCCCATTTGGAGCATAACGGATACGGTTTCCAACACAAAAATACCGCCTGCAATCGGGAGCAAAAGTTCTTGCTTTACGCACAGGGCTGCCGTGCCGATTACCCCGCCCAAAAAGAGGGAACTCGTATCGCCCATAAACACCTGCGCAGGGTACGAATTGAACCACAAAAACCCCATACAAGCCCCGATGAGCGCGCCCATAAACACAGTAATTTCCCCCGCCCCGGGCACATAAATAATCTTTAAGTAGTCCGCAAAGTGGAAGTTACCCGCCAGGTATGCCACAATCCCGTAAGTAGCCGCCGTAAACACCATACAGCCGCTTGCCAGCCCGTCTAATCCGTCGGTTAAGTTCGTAGCGTTAGACGAGCCGACAATCACCAGCATTGCAAACGCAAAATAAAATACCGACAGGTCAATAAACATTTTGCTCATATACGGAATAATAAGCGCAGTGGAATATTCCCCATTGGGCGGATTTAAGGCCAAATATCCTACCACCACTACCGCCGTAAATAACTGGATTGCCAGTTTAATAGAAGATTTCATCCCCTCCGGGTTCTTTTTTACAAGTTTGGTATAATCGTCCATTACACCGGCAATACCAAGCGTAACGGTGGTAAAAATAAGCAACCAAATATAATTGCTGTCTAGCCGCGCCCACAAAAGTACGCTAACGATTAAACTGACGAAAATCAGCAAACCGCCCATTGTCGGCGTGCCGTTTTTAGATAAGTGGGAAGCGGGACCGTATTGGCGTTCAATCTGCTGGATTTTATAGGAACGAAGTTTCGTTACCACCTTGGGACCAATTAAAAGGGTCAGCAAAAAAGACGTAAATATCGCCGCTCCGGTACGGAACGTAATATAATTAAAAATATTTAAAAAACTGAAATTATCAGTAAATTGCGACAAATAATAAAGCACAGTTTAAATCTCCTTTAAAATATTTTCAAAATTCATAGAGCGGGAAGCCTTTACCAAACAGGTTCCCCCCTTAGAAAGCACCTTTTTTAACTCCCCCATCCACCCTTGGGGTGCTTGGGCATAAAATACTTTTACACCCGACGCAGTTTGCAACTTCTCGTAGGCATATTTCATTTCCGGCCCTGCCAAAAAGCAATAATTGATATGGTTATCCAGCACCTCTCTCGCCACCAAACGATGGTATTCCTTGGAGGTTTCGCCCAGTTCCTTCATATCGCCCAACACCGCTACGCGTGGCTCGGCCGAAGCGTGGCCCAAAATTTCCAAGGCGTTCTTCATACTGGCCGGGTTGGCATTATAACAGTCCAGGATAAACTCTACGCCTTTTTGGTGCAAATGCTCCATACGCATTGGCATCGGCGTAAAAGAAAGAAGCCCTTTTTTTACATTATCCATATACAAGCCTAATGCAATGGCCGCCGCCGCGGCCGCCGCCGCATTTAACTTATCGTGCCGGGCCAAGTTTAAATCCAACACATAGGCTTCGCCTTTATAGGTAAATGAAAATTTTTCGGTATCCAAAATCTGCAAGTCCGCCCCCGGATGAAAGCCAAAAGACAAACTTTTGCCCTTAAATTCGGTTTTCAGGCGGGATAAATATTCATCATCGGCGTTATACACCAAGGTCCCGCCAAAATTTAAACATTGGGCAATTTCGGTTTTAGTTTTATAAATGGTTTCCAAATCGTGGAAAAATTCCAGGTGCGACGGCCCCACATTGGTAATTACCGCCACATCCGGCACCGCCAAAGAGGCCGTTTCCAAAATATCTCCGGGATGGGAAGCCCCCAACTCAAATATGCCGTATTTGTGTTTGGGCTGAATTTCCAACAAAGAAAAGGGTACGCCGAACTGGTTATTAAAATTGCCCATATTGGCGGCGGTTTCGCCAGCGGTTTCGCAAATGGCGCGGAGCATTTGCTTGGTGGTGCTTTTTCCGTTAGAGCCAGTAATGGCGGCCACCTTTAAGGTGCTGTTTAAACGGTGGTATTTGGCCAGTGCTTGCAAGGCTTTTAAAGAATCTTCCACCAGTAAAAATGACGCCTTGGCCTTTTGCGGAACCTCAAAGCCTTTTTCCGCCAAGATGACAGCCGCCCCTTTGCTTAGCACGTTGGGGATAAATTTGCGTGCATCGTGCTTTTGGCCTTTTAAGGCAATAAAAGCATCTCCCGGAGCCACTACGCGCGAATCGGTTACAAAAGAGGTTACAACTGTATCCGGTGCAGACGAAATCAATTCCGCTCCGGTAATTTCCGCAATTTTGCGGACAGATAAATTAAGTTTCATACGGTCTCCTTAAATCAAATTTTTGCGCCCGGTTCAAAATCCAACTGGTCGGGAGCGATGCCCTTTAAGGCTAATAACCGCTCGGCAATTTCTTTAAATGCCGGTGCGGCGGCGGTACCGCCAAAGGTATATTTGGCGGGATTATCCAAAACCACTAAAATCGTAAATTGCGGGTCGCTGGCCGGGACAAAGCCGCAGAACGAAGCAATATGGCTGCGTTTGGCATAGCCCCCCTCTTTGCTCAACTTTTCAGCCGTACCCGTTTTTCCGGCTACATTATAGCCCGTAATACGCGCACGCTTGCCGGAACCCGCTTCCACCACGCTTTCCAATACCTTGGTCATTGTATGGGCGGTTTCCTCGCGCAAAACACGGCGGATTTTTACAGGCTTGGAAAGTTTTTCCACCTTGCCGCCTGCGTATTCTATACGGTCAATCAGGTGCGGCTGCATTAACACCCCGCCATTGGCTATGGTGGAATAAGCATTAATCAACTGGATAGGCGTAACGGCCACCCCATAGCCGTACCCTTTGGTGGCGGTATCCACTTTGGTCCACTTGTTGTACGGAAGCACATTGCCTTTGGATTCGCCATTAAAGTTGATATCCGTCTTCGTGCCGAAACCGAAGGCTTTTATATAATAAAAAAGATTTTTGGCCCCTAACTCTACGGCTATTTTCCCGGCCCCGATGTTGGAAGAAAGTTGCATAATTTCGGGAATAGAAAGGAAATCTTTTTTGTGCTGGTTGTCCCGCACAACTACCCCGCGGGCAATCTCCCACCGGCGGCCTTCCATATCAATACTGTCCGTAACGCTCACGACCCCTGCATCTAATGCGGAGGAAACGGCAATCGCTTTAAAAGTAGAGCCCGGTTCGTAAGTGAACTGGAACGCTAATGATTGGCCGTCTTTTATCGGGTAGGAAGCGGCTGCTAAAATTTTACCCGTTTTAGGCTCCTGCACCAAGGCAATGCCGTGTTCGGCCCCCACTGAATCCACCGCGCGTTTGAGGGCTGTTTCGGCATAGAACTGGGCGACTTCATCAATCGTCAAATACACATTGGCTACGGAAAGTTCCTCTTTTAATTTTCTGTCGTAAATGATTTCACCGCGGCGGGCACGCTTAGCGCGCCTTTTGCTGATGTCTTGGCTGAGTTCGCTGTTAAACATCTTTTCCACGCCGGAAAGACCAAGGTTTTTAGAGTTAGCCGCCCCAACAATATCTAGCACGCTTTGCCCGTATGGGTGAATACGCTCGTATTCCGGCGTAAGTTCCAGCCCTTGCCCCAACGGGGTGCGCAAAATTTGGGAAATTTTAATGTAATTATCCGGTTTAATCTTTTTAGCCACAAAGAAAAAGTTGGAAGCGCGGTTCCACTTTTCCAAAATACGGCTTTTGGGAATACCCAAAGTTTCAGACAAAAAGGCCACTGTTTTATTTTTGTCCTTTACATAGCGTTTATTCACACCGCAGGAGTGCGTGCGGACCGATTCGGCCAGTTCCCGGCCGTTTACGTCTAATATTTTTCCGCGCAGGCGGTCCTCGGCCAGATAGTTATAAATAGCGCGCTCGGCCTTGGAGGAAAATTCGTCGTGCTGAAAGGTTTGCATATAAAAAAGTTTGCAAAAAATCAGCAACGGAGCAATTAAAATAACCTTTACGGCAATCTTCATCCGGTTTTTAACATTAAATACATCCGGGGACGAAAGGGGTCTTTTTAACATAGTTATTTCGGGTCCAAAATAATAATTTCGTGCGGCTTTGCGGGTACAAGGCCCAACTTGTCCTGCGCAAAAGCGGTAACGTGCTGCGGGCCGGACAGACGGGAAATTTCCAACTCCAAATACTGGTTGCGGGCTTCTTTAATTTCCACCTCGTTTTGCAACTGGCTGATAGCACGGCCCGAGCGGTTGATTTCAATGCGCATCGCCACCACCATAAAACCAAACAAACATAAAACAAATAATAAAACAAAATATTTCATTTTTTCACTCTTTCAATCACACGCAATTTAGCACTGCGGGAGCGGCGGTTTTGGCGGACTTCTTCATATTCCGGGGCCAAGGCGTGCTTGGTAACCAGTTTCCACCCGCCGCTTTGCGCCAAGGCTTTAAAATGGGTTTTAACCAAACGGTCCTCTAACGAGTGGAAGGTTAAAATAGCCGCCCGTCCGCCCGGTTTGATAATATCCGCCAAAGAAGTAAGCAACTGCTCCACCGATTCCAATTCCCGGTTACAGGCAATACGCAAGGCCTGAAAGGTTTGTGTGGCCGGATGCGTTTTTCCGCGCTTGGGACCGTACACCGTTTCCACAACCGCTTTTAAGCGTTCGGTTGTTTCTATGGGGGCTTCTTTGCGGGCGCGCATAATAGCCAAGGCAATTTTAGTAGCATTACGTTCCTCGCCGTATTGGGTCAAAACGCGCTCTAATTCCGCCATTGGCCAAGTGTTTACAATCACGGCCGCGCTTAACGGATTTTGTTTGTCAAAGCGCATATCCAAAGGGCCGTCCCGCAACAGGCTAAATCCCCGGGCCGGGTTATCTAATTGGTATGAACTTAATCCCAAATCAAACAAGGCCCCGTCCGCGCCCTCCAACCCCAGTTCTTTAAGTACCGCAGGAGATTCGGTATAACTTTTATGAAACACGCTTAAACGAGGGTCATTTACGCGCTCTTGGGCCATTTTTAAGGCTTCTTCATCTTTATCAAACCCCAATACGCGCGCACGCGCGCCCAAATGGCTTAAAAAATATTTGGTATGCCCGCCAAGGCCCAAAGTACCGTCAATATAAGTACCTTCAAAATTGGTAAGCAAATAATCCGCTATCTGCGGTGCCATAATGGGAATATGTGTCCAAATCTGTTCTGTCATAAAACGCTCCTAATACTTCATCACGGGCACCATTTGCAACTTGTTAATTTTGGTCTGTTGCGGAGCCTTTTTAGGCTGTGGTTTGGGGGCCGGTTTCGGCGCGGGCTGCGGCTGTTTGGCAGGTTCTGGCTTTTTAACAGCCGGTTTCTGCGGTTCGGGCTTGGGCGAAACCAGTTTTCCCGCCTGATAAGCCTTTTGCAAATCGTGCAGCCATACATTTTCCAAGACACTTACCTTATTAAAAGGCATACCAAACGCACGGTATAACGCCTGGTGCAAGGGTGTTTTGGCCTTTATTTCCGTGCTTAATTTATAAAATTCGTCCCGCGTGCGGGAATTTAACAAATAATCCACTAAACTATATGCTTGCGTGTACCACAGTTCCGCTTTATCATTGGGAAAATTACTTATATCCTCGGTTTGTGTCATTTCTTCCAACGGGATATAAGTTCCCTGCACAATGCGCAAAAGACTTCTGTCCACCCAACTGGGCTTTTGCTTGGTGGCATAAATCTGCATATAGACCGCCATCCCTTCGGAAAGCCAGAGAGGTGATATCGTCGGCAAAAAGTATCCGTCAAAATATAAGTGTGTCAGTTCGTGCACAGAAAGCGGATAAAAACTGTTCCCCTCTATTACATACATTGTATCGGCGCGCAAGTCGGAAGAAGCACCCGACCACGCCGGACGCTTGGTAAAGCCCATATAACTGTCCTTTTCGCCAAACAGCATAACCAAAATTTTATTGGGTTTTATAACCAATGTAAAAGGAGTTAAATCCAACATCAAATTACCGTGAATCGTATCCAGCACCGTTTTGATATTTTCCGTAACGGGATTTTTTTCGCGGTAAATCAAATAGTTAAAGGTATCTGCCGTCAAAAAACCGGGCGGGGGCGGAGACCAACGCACCTTATGCGCAGAATCCGTCGGGCGGTAGGCCGGAACGGGTACCGCCTCCAAAGCGGCTCCTTCGCTCTTGGGCGCATTTAAGGCAACGTGCTCTAAGCCGGAAATCATTTCGTTAAACTTTTTTTCATCCTCGGGTGAATATTCCACCGCCGAGGCCGAAGCCGGAGGCGGCACCGAAATATCGGGACGGTTTTCCCGCGCGTGTCCGCGGTTGGGGTCCGCAGCGGGAGCCGGGGCTTTCTTTTCGGGTACGGGGAGCGGAACGGCATCCTCACGCGGTTTTTCCGAAAATAAAGCGTTTACCACATCCTTGGCCGTCAGCCCGAACGAACGCAATACGTGCGGTGTGCATAACAGGACCGCAAGTATCAACGCAAAACAGGCTAACTTTTTAAAGATATCCATTACATTTTTCCAAACAAAACCAAGTGTCTTTTTTTATTGTCGTCCGGCAAGTTATACTGCTCTACACCGAGCAAAACTCCTTGGTATTTTTCCGGGTGGCACATATCCGCCTGCGGGTGTTCGCCCTGATAGGCAATAAATACTCCCCCCGCTTTCAGCGCACCCAAACAAATTTCCAAAATATCGGGCAGTTGGCCCATAGCGCGCTCGGTTACAAAATCAAACGCAAATGCAGTTCCCTGCCCAAGACGCGCCTGTTTAACTTTGGTATTTTTGATACCCAGTTGCATAATTGCCCAGTTCATAAACGAGCAACGCTTTTCAATGCTTTCCACCAGCGTTACCTGAACGTGCGGCAAAGCGAGTGCCGTCGTAATACCGATATATCCCGCCCCTGCGCCAACGTCGGCCGCCTGAGGAGAAACCATTTTTTTAGCGTGTATAAAACCGTTTATCTTGGCTGCCGCGGTTAAACCGTCGCAAATATGGCGGGTGATAACTTCGTTCAAATCCGCCGCGCTTGTTAAGTTTAAAAAGTCCTTTTTATTCCACACCAAGTTGGCATAGGATAACATTTGCTCCGCCTGTTTCTGTGAGAGGGGCAAATTAAGCGTTGTGGCGAAATCAATCAGCGTTTTGAGCATTTTTAAGTCTCCGGTATCGTTCAATATGTACCGCCAGTAATTGCAAATCTGCCGGGGTTACACCCGGGATACGCCCGGCCTGCCCCAAGGTTTGCGGTTTTACCTCACGCAGTTTTTGGGCGCTTTCAAACAAAATGCCGCGCACGGAGGACGTGTCAAACCCCTCCGGAATTTTTATATTGTCCATTTCCGCCAATTTTTCGGCATCTTTTTTATTGCGTTCGTAATAACCGGCATATTTATTGTGAATATCGGCGTGCGCACGGGCTTTTTCCAACGTCCACGGGAACAAATCTTCGTCGGTTTCGGCCGGTTGTGCGCCCGGATGTTCAATTAATTTTTCGCACAGCGCGCGGTATTTTTCAAACGGCGCTTTGTACTTTTCTTCCAATAATCCCATTTTAAAGGCGTGGGGCATCAGGCGCAAGTCCGCGTTATCGTTACGCAGTAAAATGCGGTATTCGGCGCGCGACGTAAACATACGGTATGGCTCGTTTACGCCCTTATTTACCAAATCGTCAATCAGCACGCCGATATAGGCTTCGTCCCGGCGCAGAACAAAAGGCTCTTTACCCAAGGTTTTTAATGCCGCATTGATACCCGCTATAAGGCCCTGTCCGCCGGCTTCCTCGTAGCCGGTGGTGCCGTTAATCTGCCCGCCTAAAAACAAGTTGGGCACGAGTTTGCTTTCCAACGACGGAAACAAATCGCGCGGGTCGGAAAAGTCGTATTCCACCGCATAACCGGGGCGCGTGATAGAGGCCTTTTCCATACCGGGTACAGATTTTATCAGCGCGCGTTGGACGTCCTCCGGCATACTGGTAGAAAAGCCCTGAATATAATATTCTTCCGTATGAAAGCCCTCCGGCTCCAAAAACAGCGGGTGGCTGGTAACGTCCGGAAATTTTTTAATTTTATCCTCTACCGACGGACAATAGCGCGGCCCCATCCCGTGAATATTTCCGCTATACATAGCAGAACGTTGGAAGTTATTACGCAGAATTTTATCCGTTTCCAAGGTCGTTCTGGTAATGTGGCAACTCAAAAACCGGCGCTGCTGTTGGGCTTTTACGTCCGTAAAATGGGAAATAGGCTGCAACGGATTATCAGACGGCTGCAAGCGGAATTTAGAATAATCTAAACCGCGTGCGTTAATACGCATAGGCGTACCCGTTTTAAAACGCAGCATATGCAGGTGTAATTCTTCGCGCAAATTTTTAGCCAATCCGTCAGACGGCATATCGTTGTAGCGGCCGCCCTTAAACATTTCGGTACCAATATGTATGGTTCCCGCCAAAAAAGTTCCGGTAGTCAGCACGACGGTCTTGGTATGGTAAAAAGTGTTGCGCAAGGTTAGCACGCCGTTTACACCGTTATCCGAGGTGGAAATTTTGACGGCTTCGTCCTGCATAATATCCAAGTTGGGCTGTAATTCCAAAAAGTGCTTAAAGGTGAACTGGTAAATTTTCTTATCGCACTGTACGCGCGGCGAGTGAACCGCCGGGCCTTTGCCGGTGTTAAGCATATGGTAATGCAAGGCCGCACAGTCCGTTACGCGGCCCATAGCCCCGCCCAAGGCGTCAATTTCGCGCACGATTTGGCCCTTAGCAATACCGCCGATAGACGGATTGCAGGACATTTGGGCAACGGTATCCAAACTTTGCGTAAGCAGGAGCGTTTTAGCCCCCAATTTGGCGGAGGCCAAGGCGGCTTCGCACCCGGCGTGTCCGCCCCCGATTACAATAACATCATACTTATCTTCGCAAACAAACATTTATTTCCCCATACAGAACTTGGAGAATATAATTCCCAAAACATCATCAGGAGTTACCTCTCCAATCAAATCTTGTAAATAATTCAGCGCACGGCGCAGGTGCTCGGCATAAATTTCCCCTCCGGCGTGCGCGGCCAGGCGGATTAAAGCACTTTCCAGTTCGGTTTGTGCGTTAATCAAGGCTTCGTAATGGCGCAAGTTGGAAATCATCAGTCCGTCTGCCGTTTGAGCCTCGTTGATATCGGCGGTAATAGCCAGTTTTAACGCATTTAATCCGTCTCCCGTTTTGCACGAAACCGGCAGCACTATATAATTTTCGCACTCCGCCAACGGGCAAACAGGTTTTTGTACGGCATCTGTTTTATTAAGCACAATAAGGGTGCGCTTTTGCTGCCGGCGGATATCTTGCCACAAATCTTTTTCTTCCGGAGTCAGGGGTCTGGAAGAATCCAGCACAAACAAAATTAAGTCTGCCCCCTGCATGGCTCTTAGGCTGCGCTTCATTCCTTCTTTTTCCGCCGGGTCCAGCGCGTGTTCGCGAATACCGGCAGTATCGGTTAAAATGATTTTTTGCCCGTTAATTTCCAGGGTTTCTTCCACCGTGTCGCGCGTGGTGCCACTGGCAGAAGAAACAATCGCCCGGTCAAACCCTACAAGAGCATTTAGCAAACTGGACTTACCGCTGTTGGGGGCGCCCACGATAGCGGTTTTGAGGCCGTCTTTAATATACTTACCAACGGAAAAAGTGTCTGCCAACGCTTTAATATGTGCCAGAACGGCATTTATTTGGCCGGATACAAATTCGTCCGCAAGCGGGGTCATTTCCTCGTCCACGTCGTCCAAGCGGACCTCTATTTGCGCCAAAAGTTCGGAAAGTTTGGTTTTCATATCGTCCAAACGGGAGGATAGTTTTCCGTCCAAGGAGTCCATAGCCAGTTTATGCGCGTGTTTATTGCCCGAAGCAATCAAATCGCACAACCCCTGCGCTTCCACTAAGTCCATTTTTCCGTTAAAAAAAGCCCGCTGGGAAAATTCCCCCCGCCGCGCCATAGAAGCCCCGTTTTCACACAGCAGTTCCAAGAGCCTGCCCTTGATATAGGGAGATGCGTGGACGGCAAATTCCACCACATCCTCGCCGGTGTAGGAGTGCGGGGCTTTAAAATACGTTACCAGTGCTTTATCCAGCACTTCGCCGCCGTCATAAAGCGTACAAAAAATTTGTTTGCGCGGCTCCGGCGCCGTTTGGCGGCGGGTAAGCGTTTGGAAAAGGGCAAGCGACCGGGGGCCGGACAGGCGGATTAACGCCACCGCTCCGCCCATACCGCTGGCTAATGCGCAGATAGTAGTTTGCATAGGTATATTTTATCAATTTTTCATACGCTTGCGGGGTGTTTTTTGTATTGGGAAAAACAATAATTTTTATACTTGCCAAAGCGCAGGCAAAAAACTATAATCTAAATATTCTTTTTCCGCAGAAAAAAACGGACGTTTCGGAGAGGTTTTTATATGAGTAAAAATATTTTAGTGCTTACGGGCAGCCCGCGCCAACTGGGCAATTCAGCCTTACTGGCGGACGCTTTTATTCAAGGAGCCAAATTTGCAGGCCATACCGTGCAGGTGTTTGAGACGGCTTTCCACCCGGTACTGCCGTGCCACGCCTGCGACAAGTGTTGGTCCGCCAAAGAGCCGTGCGTATTTAAAGATAATTTTGAAAAGTTGGCCCCCATGTTGGAAGAAGCCGATATGTTGGTATTCTGCACGCCTTTGTATTGGTTTACAATGAGCGCGCAGTTAAAATCTGCCATAGACAAATTATATTCGTATATGAAAGACATTGCTCCGCGCAAACTGAAAATTAAAGAGTGCGTATTGCTGGCCGCCGCTGAGGGAAGCGAAAAAGACGGCGACTACGACGGTTTAAAAGCCACCTACCACAGCATAGCCAACTATTTAGGTTGGCAGGACCGCGGTATGGTGTTAGTGGGCGGTGTGGGAGAGCCGGGTGAAATTATCAAAACAGGCAAACTGAAAGAAGCCTTGGAATTTGGTAAAACAATGTAAAAGCAAGGAACACTTTAAACTACCCCGCTAAAATAAATTAGCGGGGTAGTTTTTGTATCTAAAAAACCCCTTGGCTGATAATAAACCAAGGGGAATCGTATAATTTTAAGCAATTAACTATTTGGCGGCGTTTCCGGCAGATTTTTGTTTGAGCAAATTTAACAAGGCCGAACCCGCACCTGAATTTTGTCCTTGAATCGTCTGCGCGGTAGCGGCGGAGGGGTCCTTGCCCTTGGCTATACTCATAGAAGCCGCAGCCGCGGCTTTGGCTGTTTGTTCGGCTGATGACGGCATTAAGCCCGATTCGCCCCCGCTTAGTTGCGCTGCTTGCTGCGGTTTAGCCGCTTTAAAATCTTTGGCTTTCTTTGGCTGATAATTACTCATAGAAGTTTGGGCTTGTGCCATTGGCGCGGCGGTTTTTTTGCCTATATCCACCCCCCCGGGTTTGGACACAGCCGTTTCTCCCCCAGTAGTCGGGCGGCTTGCAGAAACCTGCGTTGTCGGGCGGGACACCTCTACCGTTGTAGCCGGACGGCTGACGGACGGCATTGTAACCGGGTGGTTTGCCGCCGCCGAGGTTTCCGGCTTGGCAACCGTAACTGATGTGGTCGGCTTTTTTACTTGTACAGCGGTAGTGGGTTTAGCGGAAACGCTCCCCGTCGTCGGACGGGATACCGACACCGTAGTTGTCGGGCGGGAAACGGAAACCCGCGTAACCGGGGCCGCCTGCAAAACGGTTGCGCCCAGCACCATATAACCAATAATAAGAAAACGGTTCATTTTATTCTCCTTGTTATATAGTATAAGTTCCGTTTGCCCATAGTCAAGGCGAAAATCCCCCGGACAAAACCGGGGGATTTTTACTTAAACTAAAATCACCTGTTTATTTTTTGCCTGAACTTTGTCCGCCCATAAGGGCCGATAAGTCCGGCATTTGCCCGGAACTGGCCGCCTGCATAATAGCCGACATATCCGGCACCCCGGGGGCAGCCGCCGCGCCGGCATCAGCACCTTTATTAGCGGAGCCTCCCCGGCTAGATGAAGCATTGGAATTGGCACTCCCCGCGCGGGAATTATTACCACGATTGCCCGCCTTTTTATCGTTCTTTCCCTCTGCCTGAGGTACGCCCGTTTGCGGGGCGGAAAGTCCAAAACTGTTCATCATTGCCTGCACTTGGCTGACGGCCGTCTGGGCTTGTTGGTCGCTATCCGCTTTTTTTTCGCCCTCTTTGGGGTCGGCCTTCTGATTTTTTCCTGCGTTTTTGTCCGCTTTACCAGCCTTACCGGAAGAAGGAGTTTGTGGAGCCGTATTGCCCGTTGTTGCAGGGGCGGCCTGCCCGGCGGCAGAAGAGTCCGTTTGCGCCGTTGGAGCAGACGGCTGAGTATTAGCGCTTTGCGTGCGTTGGCGGCGGGCACCGTAACTGCTAAACGTGCGCGTAGCAGGAGCCGCAGTTTCTTCCGTCTGTTGGGAACCAAAACTCGCGCGGGAAGTTCCCCCCACCCGGTACATTTGGGCGGAAGCCGTAACGCTCAGCCCCAAAATAAAAAGTAAAAATCCGATTCTCATAAATGCCTCCTTTTTGGCTACTTTTTATAGTATATACTTACCCGGCAAACTGTCAAGAGTGAAAAGAGTTTCTTTTTTTGCTAAACTGTATGAAATGAATTTGCCTATTTACGACGTAATTATTATCGGTGCGGGTGCCAGCGGGCTAATGTGCGCGCGGGAGTGCGCCCGACGCGGGGAAAAAACGCTTTTACTGGAAAAAGATGCTCTTCCGGCCCGCAAAATTCTTGTCAGCGGAAACGGACGCTGTAACCTGACTAATGCCAACGTCTTGCCTGAATATTACCACGCGGACCCGGTGTTAATTACGTCCGCCCTCAAACAATTTTCCTTTCAGCACGCACTTGATTATTTTCACCAGTTGGGCGTACTCACACAAGAGGAAGCCTTGGGGCGCGTATTTCCGCAAACGGGAAAATCAACCGCCGTGGCCGAACCACTTAAACTGGCCGTAAAAGAGGCCGGGGCTGAACTTTTAACCGGGCAAGAGGTGCTGCGTGTAAAGCGCGGCAAAACTTTTTTAATTTCCACCAAACAAGGCCAAAACTTTCAATCTAAAAAATTAGTCTTGGCGTGCGGTTCGTGCGCATACCCGCAAGTAACAGGCACTAATTTAGGCTATGAACTCGCTAAAAAACTGGGGCATACTATTATCCAGCCGCGCCCGGCATTGAGCGCCTTGTGTGTAAAGGAAACAGCCGTCGCCCGCCTGATGGGTATCCGCAGCCAAGTGGAACTTTCGGCCTGGCAGGATAAAAGCCTGTTGGCCCGGGCAGAGGGCGAAATCTTGTTTACGAATTACGGTGTAAACGGCCCGGCGGTGCTAAATATCAGTTCCGCGGTCTCGCGCGCACTCGCGCACGGAAATGTGCCGCTGACGATTAATTTCTTTGCGCAAATAAAGGAACCTAAAAAATTTTTAGAGGAAAGATTGAAACAATTTTCCCACCGAAAACCTAAGGATTTTTTTGCCGGGATTTTACACGAAAGTATTGCTAATTTACTGATTGATTTTATAGGTCTTCGCAAAAATATCCCTATGCAGGAACAAACGCCAAACGGTTTACAACGTATCGGGGAAACCCTTACCGCGTGGCCGCTTACCGCCACCGGTGTACGCCCGTGGACCGAAGCAATGGCGGCAACAGGGGGTGTAAATACGAAAGAAATAAACTATAATACATTTGAGTCCCTCAAATGCCCGGGGCTGTTTATTACGGGAGAATTATTGGATGTGGACGGAAAAAGCGGCGGATTTAATTTACATTTTGCCTGGGCCTCGGGCTATATAGCGGCCAAAAATGTGTCGGAGGAGAAATAATCATATGGTAGATATCGTTAGAAAGACAACCAGTTTAAATGACCCCTTGCACGTCGGTTTTGTGCGCACTTATTATGTAAACGACAAAGAAGTTTATCAGGAAACTTTGGACAAAAACCTGGATATTGAAAAACACTCCGGCACAATGCCCGACGGAATTGTAAAGGAATTTTTTGAAAACGGAAAGGTTTATTTTGAGTGCGAATTTAAAAACGGACTGAGAAACGGCATCTGTAAAATTTATTTTGAAAACGGCAAAGTAAGTATTGAAAAATTTTACAAAGACGGTATGCTTGAAGGCAAAGCCCGTGTTTTCCACCCGACCGGCCGCCTTTATAAAGAACTGTCGTATGTGGACGATATCCAAGACGGCAAAGAAGTAAAATACTACCCCGACGGAAAAGTATTGGAAAGCGCCGAATATAAAAAGGGCTACTTAAACGGCGTGAGCAAGGTTTATACGCCCGACGGAGATTTGCGCTCCGAGTGTACCTATAAAAACGATAAAATCGTAGGTGATAAAATCATTTACCACCCCAACGGTACGATTGCGCTCATCTCCCCCCACAAGGACGGAAAACCCCACGGCGTAACCAAAAAATTTAATGAAACGGGCGCCCTTATTGAAGAGTGGTTCTTTGAGGACGGCGTTTTAACGCTCAAAAAAGCGCACTAAACTCTTTTATCTTCCCCCCGGGAATACTTTCCCGGGGGTTTTTCTTTATAAATTCAAACGCGGCTCGTTTCTTTTTGCTACAATAATAATAGGGAAGGATTTTCCTTCAAAATTACGCTCCTATGAGAGCCCCAAACAAGGATTCTAAATCAAATGATTATATTGTTTTTAAACTGCGGCAGTTCTTCCGTTAAGTACAGTGTGTACGACTGGGACCAGAAGAAAAGCCTTTGCGCCGGCGCGGTAGAACGCATCGGCATTGACGGTTCCTTCATTTCCCAGGACCGCAACGGATACCCCTCCTTTGAATTAAAAAGAAATTGCAAAGACCACAAAGACGCTATCAACCTGGTAATTGAAACCTTAACCGATAAAGAACACGGCGTCATTGAAAACGTCAACGTCATCAGCGCAGTGGGCCACCGTATCGTGCACGGCGGTAAATTTGCCAAATCTGTTATCGTGGACGACAGCGTGGTTGCCGAACTTAAAAACATTTCCGACTTGGCTCCGCTGCATAACCCGGCACATATTATGGGTATTGAAGCGGCCCGCGCCCTTATGCCCAATGTTACGCACGTTTGCGTAATGGATACCGCTTTTCACCAGACGATGCCGGCTTCCTCTTATATGTATGCATTGCCGCGCAAATGGTACACCGATTATCAAATCCGCCGCTACGGTTTCCACGGTTCTTCCGTTTTATATACCTCCCGCCGCGCCGCCGTACTTCTGGGCAAAAATGTGGACGAAGTAAACACCATTGTCTGCCACATTGGCGCCGGGGCAAGCGTAACCGCCGTAAAGAACGGACAATGCTTAGATACCTCTATGGGCTTAACCCCGTTAGAAGGCCTTGTAATGGGCACGCGTTCGGGCGATATGGACCCTTCCATTTGCTTCCATATGATGAAGAAACTCAATATGAGCCCGGACGAAATGTACACCATTTTAAACAAAAAAAGCGGTATGTATGCCCTGACCGGGGACCGCTTTGCCGACCAGCGCGACGTGCGCAAAGGGGCCGCCAACGGCGACGAACTGTGCAAACTGGCCTTGGACGTGGAATCTTACCGCGTGAAAAAGTACATTGGCGCATATATGGCTGCCTTGGGCCGCTTGGACAGCATTGTCTTTACCGCCGGTGTAGGCGAAAGAGCCACCAATATCCGCGAAATGATTTTAAAAGGCCTTGAAAACTTTGGCATTATCCTGGACGAGGAGCGCAACAACGCGGCAGATACAAACAAAGCCGAGTGCCGCATTTCGGCCGATAATTCGCCGGTAAAAATCTTTGTCATCCCGACAGATGAAGAAATCGTCGGCGTACAAGATATTGTCGCCCTCTTGGCCGGAACATACGACGTATATACTAAGTTCCGCTATATCTTCCAGGAGAAAGACTACCGCAACAAACTGCGCGACGCCGCCTTTATAGAAGAGGTCAAAAAACGCCCCTTCCTGTTAAAAGCAGCCGTTAATTTGCCCGAGCAGTTAAAGCAGGAGTTAAATAAGTAGTTTTTATGTGCGCCCGTTTGGTTATTCAAACGGGCGTTTTTTTAAAGAAAAAAATGCTGTAAGATGTAACCCGCCCGGACGAAACAGGTTCGCACCGGGCCCGCAAGTTGCAAGATGAACGAAAAAAATTAATTGGAGCAAACTTATGTTCTTACCCAAAGAAGTAAAGTTTTTTGATTTGTTTGATAAGCAGGGCGAAAATATCGTCCGCGCGGCTGAGTTTTACAAAAAACTCGTGGATAGCGGCAACTTTACCCCCGAAAACATCCGCGAAATGCACGAAATTGAACACTATGGCGATGAACTCACCCACACCACCATTAACACCTTAAACGAAACCTTTATCACTCCGTTTGACCGCGAGGACATTTTGGCCTTGGCCAACCGTTTGGACGATATTGTAGATAGCATTTACCTGCTTGCAAACCGCTTTTGTATGTACAAAATCCAAAAGCCGACCGAATACAGCAAAAAAATGGGCCATACCATCGCCCAAACGGCCAAGGCCTTGCAAAAGGCTCTTGCCTCCCTGCGCAGTAACAAAAATATGAAGGAAACCCTTATCCAATGCGTGGAAATCAACCGTTTGGAAAACGAGGGCGACGTCCTGCGTGATGAGGCCATTACCTATTTGTTTGAAAACGAAAAAGACCCCATTATGATTTTAAAACAAAAGGAACTCTACGAATTAGGCGAAACCGTAACCGACTTTTGCGAATATGCCGCCAATATGGTGGAATCTATTTTGGTAAAAAATAATTAACGGAGCCGGTTATGCTGTGGATATTATTCCTAATTATTTTGGCCTTATTCTTTGATTATTTAAACGGTTTCCACGATGCTGCCAACTCGGTGGCTACCGTGGTGTCCACGCGCGTATTATCGCCCAAGGTGGCGGTAGCGTGGGCCGGCTTTTTTAACTTTGTAGCCTTTTTGGTATTTCACACGGAAGTTGCCAAAACCATTGGTGCGGGTATTGTAGATATTCACTTTGTGGATGCTAACCTGGTCTTTGGCGCACTGATGGGAGCCTGCGGCTGGAATATCCTCACCTGGTGGTGGGGGTTGCCGTCCAGTTCCTCGCACGCATTAATTGGCGGGCTGATTGGAGCAGGTTTTGTAAAAGGAGGGGTAAACGCTTTGGTTGCCGGCGGGATTTTTAAGACGATTTTATTTATCTTTTTATCCCCCCTTCTGGGTTTTTTACTCAGCATTATTATCGGCATATTAGTATTTAATATCTGCCGTCCGTTTAACCCCTACAAGGTGGACCATTTCTTCCGCAAAGGACAACTCTTTTCAGCAGCGGCCTACTCCTTGGGCCACGGCGGAAACGACGCGCAAAAGACTATGGGTATTATCAGTATGCTGCTTTTAGGCGGGCTTGCCGGGCAAGAAGCAGCCCCTATCCGCGATTTTTTGCTCACACACGAAGAAATGCACCAAGTCGCACAAGGCACATTTATTGTGCCGCTTTCAGTGGTACTTTTGTGCCAAGGCTCTATTGCGTTAGGTACGCTTTCCGGCGGATGGAAGATTGTTAAAACAATGGGACAGAAGATTACGCGTTTGCGCCCGGTGGACGGCTTTTGCGCCGAATCCGGCTCGTCTATCTCTCTCTTTGTGGCATCTATGTTGGGTATTCCTGTCAGCACTACGCACACTATTACAGGTGCGATTGTGGGCATCGGCTCCCTGCGCCGCCTGTCGTGCGTGCGCTGGGGTGTAGCCAACCGCATTGTGTGGGCGTGGTTTATCACTATTCCTGCCGCGGCTTTGATTTCTGCCGCTTGTTACCTGCTTAAAACGTGGCTTTTTAAGTAAGTGAATATTTGCAAAGAACCGCCTCGGGTTTCTACATTTCCCGGGGCGTTTTTTTATGGATCCAAATTATTATCATACAACTAGGAAAGTTGGGAAATGGCGGCCCGCAAAATTTTCAACTCCCCCGACGTAAATTTCCCAAAACAATACGCGCTACAAATCCCGTGCCCCTCTACAAATTTGACATTGGTCCAAATTTGATAAAATGAAATAAAGGATTTACTATGCCCCGCAATATTTTAGCACTTGATTTCTACGGTTCCACCGTTACTGCCGCTCTGGCCGCTGTGGACGACGACACCCGCCCCCTGCGCATCCGCCACGTTTTGCGCCGGACTTGTCGCTCGTTTTCCGGTGCGTTCGTGCGTGATATGGCCGGTGCCGAAGAAGGGCTCAACAAAGTATTTGCGGAAATGAACGAATACATAAATGCCGATCCGTCCGTCGTAGTAGGCTTGCGCGGGAATTTCCTTTCCTTTAAAAGTTCCAGCGGATTCAAATCCATTGATACCCGCAACCGCATCATTGGAGACAGAGAAATTGACGAGGCGATCCGCAACTCCGTACCGATTAATTTAAGCGACACCTTAGAGGTAGTGGATATTCTTCCCCAGTCGTATATGATTGACGGGAACACAGGGATTCTAGACCCCAAGGGGATGGCCGGGTTTACCTTGGAAATCGGCACATTTTTATCCTACGCGCTTGTAACGCACTTAAATAATTTAAATAATGTTTTATCCGCCTGCAACTGCCCGGAATATGCACTTTTGCCGTCCTCGGTGGCGTTAGGCGAAACATTGCTAACCGAGGGCGAAAAACGCTCGGGCGCGCTTTTGCTAGACTTAGGGGAGGAGTCCGTTTCCGCCCTGTTATACAACAAAGGGATTTTACTGGACGGCCTGGAACTGCCCTATGGTTTAAACCGCCGCGCCGAAGCGGTGGCGGACCTGTTGCAAAACGATGTGGAAACCGCCCAAGAGGTGCTAAACGGCTACGAACCGGGTGCGGACGAAATTATGGACGAGGTAATAGAGGATGCCGAAAGCAAAATGCTCCAAGGCATTAATAAGGAAATTTTACAGGCGTTCTGCCTGCACTTAAAATACCCCTCCCCCAACTTGATTTTATGCGGAAGCGGAGCGACTAAGCAAATGGTCAAAACCGCCAAAGCCATTTTTAACGCCAAAAAAGCACGCTTGGGAGTGGTGGACCACCTGATAAGCGATTGCCCCGCCGATAACCCTGCTTACACGGGAGCCTTGTCTCTTATCCGGCACACACTAGAACGCGAGCAAAACCAACTGGGCGTAGCGCAGACCAAGGAGTCCGGCCTGTTTACAGGCTTTTTAGACAAATTAGGCCAACTGTTTGAACATTAATTTTCCTGCTGACAGAAAATGCCGCAAGTTTTTCGGCTTGCGGCATTTTTTTGCGTAAAAAAGGGCCGCACCGAAAGAAGTGTAGCCCTTTAAATTATTTTCACACACCCGGATTATGCTTCTTCTTCCTCGGCGCGTTCCGTGCGTTTGCGCAACAGGTGCGACAAGATTTTCTTTCTCAAACGCAAAGATTGGGGTGTAATTTCCACCAATTCATCCGGCGCAATATATTCCACCGCCTGTTCCAAACTCATCACGCGCGGCGGGGTCAGCACATAAGATTCGTCGCTGGCTTTACTGCGCATATTGCTTAGATGTTTTGCTTTACAGGGGTTGACGACTAAGTCATTACTGCGGGCGTTCTGCCCGACAATTTCGCCCGCATACACTTTTACGCCCGGCCCCAAAAACAGTTCGCCGTTGTTTTCCAAAGCGTACAAGGCATAAGGAGTGGTTTCGCCGTCTTCTTTGGCAATCAGCACCCCGTTGCGGCGCAAGTCCGGCAGGTTCACTTTGGGATAGTAGCCTTTAAAACTGTGGTGCATAATACCCGTGCCGCGGGTATTGGTTAAAAGTTCGTTTTTAAAACCGATAAGCGCGCGGGACGGAATCAAATATTCCAGGCGCAAGCGGTCCTCGCCTTCCGCCACCATATTTTCCAGTTTTGCAGCGCGCGTACCCAACGAAGTAAATACCGCGCCTTGATACTCGCTCTTAATGTCCAAAATCAAGTATTCCATCGGCTCTAAAATTTGCCCGTTTTCCTCTTTGTAAATTACTTCCGGGGAGGAAACGGCCAATTCAAAACCTTCGCGGCGCATATTTTCAATTAAAATGGTTAAATGCAATTCTCCGCGGCCATATACTTTAAATTTACCTTCGCCCTCTAATTGTTCCACTTTCAAGCCCACATTGGTTTGGGCTTCTTTTTCCAAACGGTTTTTCAGGTGGCGGCTGGTAACAAATTTACCTTCGCGGCCGGAGAACGGGCTGTCGTTGACCATAAAGTCCATAGACATCGTCGGCGCATCAATGGCCAAGGGCGGAAGCGGCTTTAAGGCATCGGGGCGGCAAATCGTATCGCCCACGTCCACTCCTTCCAACCCGGCGATAGAAACGATATCGCCCGCAGTGGCACTTTCCACTTCGGTTTTTCCTAAACCGACAAAGCGTTCAATTTTGGCAGCCTTAGCATTGGTCGTGGAGCCATCCGGGTGAATCAGGGTAACTTGCTGGCCCTTGGTGATATTGCCCGCCAAAATACGGCCGATACCGACGTGCCCCAAAAAGTTGTTGTAGTCCAACATTGTAACTTGCATTTGCAAGGGTGCGTCGGGCATAGCCTCGGGCGCGGGAACGTGGGCCAAAATCGTATCCAAAATGGGAGCAATATCTTTGCCTTGTTCTTCCATTTTAAGGCTCGCCCAACCGGCGCGGCCGGAGGCATAAATAATCGGGAAATCCAACTGTTCGTCCGTTGCGCCCAGTTCCATAAAAAGGTTAAACACTTCGTCCACTACTTCGCTGGGGCGGACGTGTTCGCGGTCCATTTTATTGATAACTACAATCGGCTTTAAGCCCAAAGCAAGCGCTTTGCGCAGTACAAAGCGGGTCTGCGGCATAGGCCCTTCCACGGCGTCCACCATTAAAATAGCACCGTCCACCATACGCAAAACGCGTTCCACTTCGCTGCCGAAGTCGGCGTGGCCGGGGGTGTCAACAATGTTAATGGTATGGCCTTTGTAACCGATAGAAGTGCACTTGGCCAAAATCGTAATGCCGCGCTCTCTTTCAAGCGGGTTAGAGTCTAAAACAGTATCTTGGGCTTGGTCTTCTTTTACTTTAAATTCTCCGGCAAATTTTAACAGAGAATCCACAATCGTGGTCTTGCCGTGGTCAACGTGGGCGATAATGGCTACGTTGCGTACGTCCTCGCGGGTATTATTCATATATGTTTATACAGTCCTAATATTAAGATATATATATTTTAGTATTTAAGGGGGCTTTTCCACAAGCGGGGAAAAATTTTTTATAATAACCCTATGGAACAATTTTTACAAATGGCCGGAGTTTTAGCCGCCCTCTATATCGCCTATGCGCTCACCCTAAAAAAATGGGACTACGCCAGCGAAGCCAAGCGCACCGAGCGCCGCACCCAATTAAAAGAATTGGGGCTTTCCAACACGTTTTATTTTATCCACGCAGGTACGCTGCTTATTTTAAATGCTGTTAGCGGCGGGCTGTTTGTGCTCTATTGGCTTTTCCGCCAATGGAAAGCCGTTCTGACGGGTTTCCGCCGCCTGTCCGGGCAACCGCTTTCCGGCGGGGCTTTTATGCGGACATTGGGCGGTGCGGTTACATTTTTTGAGTTAAATGCCCTTATCTGCCGGACCTGTGAATATATGCGCAAAAAATCGCCCTTTCCGCCGTGGGTGTGGGGCACGCTGTGGCTGGGAGGCTTAATCGGCACGGTGTTGGTAAAACCGCTCTTTTGGCGGGCTTGCTGTTACGCGCTGTGGGTGGGCGCGCCTGCGGCCCTGCAACACCGTTTAAATGCCTTACCCGAACAAACTTTATCCGCCAAACCAAAACCCGGGGAACTGGCCTTTGCCGTTTTCGGCCTTGTATGCGTACTGGGGCTTGTGGCGGCATTCCGCGTTTTTATCCGCTAAAAACGGAGCGGTTTGCCCCGCTCCGTTTTAAAGTTCCCCTCCTCCAACAAAATTATTTTTTAATATCTTGGCGCACCTCGTTAATAATGCGGTTAGCCTGTGCTTGCCCTCGTTTTAACCCGGCCTCTGCTTTTTGACGCGCTTTCAAACTTTTTTGGGTTTCAGCCAAGGCTATTTCCCGCTTGTTTTTGGACGCCAAGGCTTTACTTTGCTGGACAACTCCGCGCAACTGTTCAGAAGGCATTTCCAGCAAGTCCCGCACCGCCTGAAAGGTTTCCCGCACACCGTACATTTCTTCGGGCGCCTGGGATAATGCTAATTTTAAAGAGTTTTCCGATACCTCTTGCAAACGGTAAAACTCTTTATTAAATTTGACTGATGCCGCCAGCAAAACAGCCATTTTCCGCTCGCGCGGATATTGCTGATAAACAAGCACCGTTGCCCCCACCATACGGGCATCCTCGTCTTGCGCGCCCAACAAAAGGGCCAAACTGATATCTTCTCCCCCCGCCTGATTAACACGCGCGCGAAGCGAATCTAACTGCGCCGGAACTTGCCCGCGCAAGGCCGCAAAAGAGTCATCTTCCGCCAAAGCAAACTCCCAGCCGGACGCAAAAAAGAATACCAACGCCAAGATAAGCACCGTTAACCCGCCATATGCTTTAAAAAGGTTTTTCATAGCATTTTCCCCCTTACTATAAGTATCTGCGGAAAAGGCATTTTTTCAAGGGTTTTTAAGGGTGGCGGGAAAATAGCAACGGCAAACAACAAAGGGGGCCGTGTCTTTTCCGAGTGGCGTAGTCGAGAATCTGTTGTTATAAAAAAGGGAAACAACGGATACTGGACAGAAACCTTCCAGTATGACTTTGTTGGATAACAACAAAGGCTTTTGCTGTTCTTGTCGCCCTTTTGCGTTGCCTTTAAAAGGCGGTTTAAACGGAAAAGTATTTTTACTTGTTTGAGCCAATAGGGCGAGTTGTAAAAATACCCGTTTAAGCCTGACTTTTATAACGCATTGGGCGACGAGTTTTTTGCTTACTTTTTGTCGGCACAAAAAGTAAATAAAGCGGTAGCCTGCAAGGGCAAAGTCGGTACAAAATTGCCCAAAGGTGAAAAATGGTTTATCCTAATAAGTAACGGGGAACAAAGATTTACTCCTTGTTCCCCGTACGCATTTTACAACAACTGAAAAAGCCGTCCTACAAGGGCCGTCCACAACCAACTGAAAATTTTTTAGACGATTGCCTGATTTGTCAAATTCTAAGCAGTTGGGAGGATGTAGTCGGGGCGCGGTGTGGCTGTATGCCACATAAGCCCCGAAAGACGCCAAACTGCAACGAATTTGGCAAATGGTTGGCCCTAATAAGTAACGGGGAACAAAGACTAACTCTTTGTTCCCCGTACGAATTTCGCAACAACTGAAAAAGCCGTTGTTATCTTACTTGGCTTCGGCTACGGCTACGGCTACCGCCACCGTCGCACCCACCATCGGGTTGTTACCCATACCGATAAGGCCCATCATTTCCACGTGAGCCGGCACAGAGGAGGAACCCGCAAACTGCGCATCGCTGTGCATACGGCCCATCGTATCGGTCATACCGTAAGAGGCAGGACCCGCGGCCATATTGTCCGGGTGCAAGGTGCGGCCAGTACCGCCGCCAGAGGCCACGGAGAAATATTTTTTGCCGTTTTCGGTCGCCCATTTCTTATAGGTTCCGGCCACAGGGTGCTGGAAGCGGGTCGGGTTGGTGGAGTTACCGGTAATGGATACGTCCACCCCTTCGTGACGCATAATCGCCACGCCTTCGTTTACGTCGTCAGCGCCATAGCAGCGCACTTTGGCGCGGTCGCCATTAGAGAAGGCTTTTTCGCTTACGATTTTGAGTTCGCCCGTTTTGTAGTTGTATTCGGTTTCCACAGAGGTAAAACCGTTTACGCGGGAAATAATATAAGCAGCGTCTTTACCCAAACCGTTCAAAATAACGCGAAGCGGTGTTTTGCGTACTTTGTTAGCGGTGCGGGCAATACCGATAGCCCCTTCGGCGGCGGCAAAACTTTCGTGGCCGGCCAAGAAGCAGAAGCATTTGGTGTTTTCGCTCAAAAGCATAGCACCCAAGTTACCGTGGCCCAAGCCTACGGCGCGCTGGTCGGCTACGGAGCCGGGAATGCAGAAACTCTGCAAGCCTACGCCGATTTTTTCGGCGGCTTCGGCAGCGGTTTTTACGCCATTCTTCAAAGCGATAGCGGCACCTACGGTGTAGGCCCACACGGCGTTATCAAAAGCGATAGGCTGAATGCCGCGGACGATTTTTTCCACATCCACACCTTTTTTGGTGCAGATTTCCTTGGCTTCTTCCAAGGAGGCAATGCCGTTTTCTTTCAAAACGGAGTTGATTTTATCAATTCTTCTTTCGTATCCTTCAAACGTAATCATATTCATTTTCTCCTGGGCTTACTCTTTGCGGGGGTCAATCTTTTTGACGGCTTCGTCAAAGCGGCCGTACTGGCTGACGTTCTTTTCAAACGCCACTTTCGGTTCTTCACCTTTCTTAATGGCGTCCATCATTTTGCCCAGGTTGACAAATTTATAACCGATAATTTCGTTGTTGGCATCAAGACCGATTTCCAACACATAGCCTTCGGCCATTTCCAGGTAGCGGGGGCCTTTGGCCTGGGTGCCGTACATCGTACCGATTTGGGAACGGTGCCCTTTACCCAAGTCTTCCATACCGGCGCCAATCGGCAGACCGTCGTCGGAGAAGGCACTCTGGGTGCGGCCATAGACAATTTGCAAGAACAGTTCGCGCATAGCGGTATTGATAGCATCGCAAACGAGGTCGGAGTTTAAGGCTTCCAAAATGGTTTTACCGGGCAAGATTTCCGCGGCCATAGCGGCGGAGTGAGTCATACCGGAGCAGCCAATGGTTTCCACCAACGCTTCTTTAATCACGCCGTTTTTGACGTTGAGCGTCAGTTTGCAAGCGCCCTGTTGGGGAGCGCACCAACCAATACCGTGCGTAAGACCGCTGATGTCGGTAATTTGTTTGGCTTTGACCCATTTACCTTCTTCGGGAATCGGGGCCGGTTCGTGCTTAGCGCCTTTGCAAACGCAGCACATATTCTGTACTTCGGGGGTGCATTTTTCGCAACTCATTTAGGTCTCCTGTCTAAAAGTAAATCTTTCTAATATATTTTACCAAAAAACACCGGGCAAAAACACACGGAAAAAGGACTTTTTAAAAATAGGAAAACGGCAGAACCCGTATAAAAATGCTACGGGATAAACAAAGATAGTTATAAAACAAAGCCGTCGCCCTGAATTTGTTTTAGGACCTGCTGATTGGGGAGGTGGTTGTTACTGGCGTTTTTTCACAACAAAACTCCTCCCGGGCACCCACAATGGCAAAATTTTTTGCTCCGCTTCCTGTAAACTTTTGTAAAATAAAAAAATTAACAAATGAAAAATTAAGGAGTGTATGAAATGATAAAATTAAATCTTACTAAACTCCCTTCCTCCACCTTTACTTGCGGGCCGAGCCAGGGACATCCCGTCATCCGCGAAACGCCGATTTATAAAACTTTATTTGAACGCAGCCACCGGGCTAAGGATATTTCCACCGACGGTTTATACAAAGAAGCAGAGCAAAATTTGCGTGAACTTTTTTCTTTGCCGGAAGATTACACCGTTATCTTTTTTTTAGGAGGAGCCTCGGCGGCGATGGATGCCGTCATGTGGAGTTTGGTTAAAAACTCCGTTTCCGGATTAGCCTTTGGAGCATTTTCCAAACTGTGGGGACAAAAAATTTTATCCCGATTGGAACCAAACGTCGTGCGCTCTGTGCGTGAAAGCGCAGACGGCGAATTTTTCCCCAAAGAAAAGCCGGATTATAATGCCAGTTTAGTATTTTTAACGCCGAACGAAACCTCTACGGGCGTACAAATCCCGGATGAATATTTAGAGGAAGCCTGGAAAGCCAAAGGCCCGGATACCTTAATTGCGTGGGACTGCACCTCTTGCGCGGGAGGGCGGCTCTTACCTAAAAACCAATTTGATATTATGGTATTTTCTATGCAAAAATGCTTTGGCGTAGGAGGCGGGTCCAGCGTGATTATTTTAAGCCCGGCGGCGGTAAAACGCGCCGAAGAGGTTAAAAAATACCGCTCTGTGCCCTACGCGCTTGATTTAACAGCAGCCATAGATAAAGCCCAAACAAAATGCCAAACGGTCAATACCCCCTCCACCACCAATATTTGGATGTTCAACGAAGCCTGCAAATGGATGAACGCCAACGGCGGTTTAAAGGCTATGGATGCGTTGTGCCGACGACACGCGCAATTTTTGCTGGACTGGGCAAAAAAGAGCGACTATTTGGCTCCGCTGGTTCAGGACGAAAAATTCCGTTCCTACACCACGCTTACGCTGGAAGTAACCGACCCAAGCATTAAAGACGCCGATATTTCCGCCGCCTTAAAAGCAACAGGCCGCGCCAATTTAGCCGACGGTATCAAAAAATATTCCTCGGTCAAACAAAACTCCCTGCGCATTGCCTGCTTTCCGTTTGTGGATATCCAAGGCACAAGCGAATATCAAAAACTCGCCGAAACGGTGGACGACATTGTCCGCCAATTAAAGGAGCAACCCAAATGAAAATTTTAATCGCTGATAAATTTCCAGCCCACTGGAAAGAGGTCTTAACCAAGCAAGGGCACACCCTGACGGACAACCCGGAACTGGACGAAAACACCTTGCCCGCCGCTATAAAAGACAACGAAATTTTAATTGTACGAAGTACCAAGGTGCCCGCCGCCGTGCTTGATGCCGGGACGGCTTTAAAACTGGTTATCCGTGCCGGAGCAGGCTACGATACCATAGACACCGCACACGCCGCCCAAAAGGGCATAGCAGTTTGCAACTGTCCGGGGACCAACTCCATAGCCGTAGCAGAACTGGCAATGGGGCTTATGCTCTCGCTGGACCGCCGTTTGTTTCACAATACGCGCGACCTGCGCGCCGGAATATGGAACAAGGCCGAATACAGCAAATCTAAGGGGATTTTCGGGCGCACCTTAGGGATTATCGGGCTAGGGCATATCGGACAAGAGGTAGCCAAACGCGCCGCCGCTTTTGGGATGAAAATCACCGCATACGACCCCTTTGCCTCAACAGATATTTTTGAAAAAATGCACATTACCCCGCAAACGGGTATTTACCAATTAGCCGCAGTGTGCGACATCATTACCGTTCACCTGCCGGACACTCCGCAAACACACGGTCTGTTTAACAAAAAGTTTTTTGATGCCATGAAACCCGGTGCTACGTTTATCAATACCGCACGCGGCGGTTTGGTGGTTACAGCAGATTTAGTGGACGCAATAAAAAACAAACAAATCCGCGCCGCCTTGGACGTATATGAACACGAACCCAAAGCCGCCGATAAAACCTTTGATTACGCGCCCTTTGCCAGTGTGGAAAACTTTTACGGCACACACCATATCGGCGCAAGCACCGAACAAGCACAAGATGCCGTGGCTGAACGTGCGGTAGAAATTATCAACGAATACGCTTCCACAGGTAAATTTTTATTTAAGGTGAACTAAATGGCAACCATTAAACCCTTTAAAGGGCTTCGTCCCGCCGCCCACGCGGAAAAAATAGCCTGCCCGCCCTACGATGTGTTAAACTCGGCAGAAGCGCGCGAAATGGCAAAAGGCAATTCTATTTCTTTTTTACATATTGATAAACCTGAAATAGATTTGCCGGAAAACATTGATTTGTATGCCCCCGAAGTGTATCAAAAGGCTAAGGAAAATCTGGATAAATTTATTCACGACCGCATTTTAGTACGCGACCCCAAAGAATATTTTTACCTTTACGCGCAAACAATGGACGGTCGCACCCAATACGGCCTGGTGGCCGCCGCATCGTGCGACGAATACGACAAAGGTATCGTGCGCAAGCACGAACTCACCCGTAAGGACAAAGAGGACGACCGCACACGCCACGTCAACACCTTATCAGCCACCACAGGCCCCGTGTTTTTAACGTACCCGGATAACAAACAAATCAGCGTAAAAATAGCCGAAATCGCCGCAGAATTCCCCGTGTATGAATTTACCACTGACGACCATATTAAACACGCCTTGTGGGTAATTGATAACCCGCAGGATATTGCTTTTCTGACAGACGCATTTAAAGAAATTCCCACGCTCTATATTGCAGACGGACACCACCGCTCCGCCGCCGCAAGCAATGTGGCCCGCCAACATAAGGCACATAATCCCAAACATACGGGCAAGGAAAAATATAACTTTTTTTTAAGTGTAATTTTTCCGGCCAGCCAGTTGTATGTAATGGACTACAACCGCGTGGTGCAAGATTTAAACGGTTTGACGGAAACGGAATTTTTAGCCAAAATCGGAGAAAAATTTACAGTAGAAGAAACCGGGCAGAACCGCCCCACCAAACGCCATACTTTTGGTATGTATTTAGGCGGAAAATGGTACACATTAACTGCCAAAAAAGGCACCTTTAACCCGGATGACCCGGTTGCCGTATTGGACGTAAGTATTTTACAAAATAACCTGTTACGCCCTGTGCTGGACATTGGCGACCCGCGCACAGACAAACGCATTAGTTTTGTAGGCGGTATCCGTGGATTAAAAGCATTGGAAGAACGCGTAAACCAAAACAACGGGAAGGTGGCTTTTTCAATGTTTCCGACCTCTATGAACGAACTGATGAAGGTAGCCGATGCGCACCAAATTATGCCCCCCAAATCTACTTGGTTTGAACCCAAGTTACGCAGCGGCCTGGTAATTTACACCTACGACGATTAAAAAATTCCCCTGGGGCAAGCAACGCTCCGGGGGTTTTACAAAAAGCAACTGAAAACTTATTTTTCGTCGCGCACGATGTAGCCAAATTCTTCCAGGGATTTCGTGTCATTACGCCAGTTGGGCGAAACCACTACATTTAGTTCCAGGCGGTACTTGCGCCCCAAAAATTCTTCAATACGCTTTTGCGCCCGCTTGCGCAGTTCGGCAATGGCACTGCCGCCCTTACCGATTAAAATAGGTTTTTGGCTTTCGCGTTCCACGTGGATATTGGCGCGGATATAATTTTTAGGGCCGAGGTCTTCGGTAAATTTTTCAATCTCTACAAATGTACTATACGGCACTTCCTTTTGGTAAAGTTTAAAAATCTGCTCGCGGATAAATTCAGCCGCGTAAAAGCGTTCCCAACGGTCCGTCCATTGGCCGGGCGGAAAGTAAGCCGGGCTATTGGGCATTGAGGCAATAACAGCCTGCTTTAACCCATCCGTACCCGTGCCGTTGGCGGCAGAAATACGGAAAGTTTTTTCTATCTTTAAATCGGCCTTAATGCGCGTTTCCAACGTGTCCAGTACGGCAACATCTTGCACAAGGTCAATTTTATTAATGGCTAAAAAGACAGGACAAAAAACGGTTTTTAATTTTTCCACCAGCGGCGCGTTTAAAGCATAATCCGCCGTTGCATCCACTAAAAAAATTACTAAATCGGCATCTTCGCGCACGGCACGGTCTATGCAGCCAACCATTGTTTGCTGTAACTTGTATTGCGCCTTTAAAAAACCGGGCGTATCTACAAACACCACTTGGTAGTCGTCCCCGTCCGCAATAGCCAAAATATTTTGGCGCGTGGTTTGGGGTTTGTTGGTAACGGGCGACAAAAGTCCGCCCGCCAGGTTGTTAAGCAAGGTAGATTTGCCCGCGTTAGGCAGGCCGGCTAATACGGCAAAACCGCTTTTAAAGTTTTTTTCGTCCATAAAAGTATTGTACTTATTTTTTTTCTCTTCGCCAACGCTCCGCGCTACTCGGTAATATAACTATCTATAATTTCACCGAAGTAAAACATATGGTAATCGTCCGGCTCTTTGTTATACCACAATTCGGCAAGCGCCTTATTTAAATTCTCCGCCCCCATTAAACGGCCATACATTACCTTGCACTCAAAGTGCATACCGGGCACGTCAAGCACCGGGGTTGCGATTTTTTGCCCTTTTACGGTTTTTAACCCGCACGCGGCCAGTTTATCCATATTGCGCCCGGATTTGGTTCCGCACACAGCCACAGACTGCGGTAAGTTCACATACGGAATCGTAACGGTAAACTCGTGCGATTTTTCAATTTGCTCGTAGGTAAAGCGGTTCTGGCGCACTACCGTGTTAAATACGGGCAGCCGCCACAAGATACCAATCGTTCCCCACCCGATAACCATTGTGTTTATTTTATTGCCGGACTTCGTGGTTAAAAAGGCGGCTTTGGAAAGAATGTCCAAGTTCTTTTGGGCATTAAAATTATATGGCACTCTTTTTATCATATTTCCCCCTTACTTAAAGTATAATGGGCCAAAGCGTCAGGAACAAGGCCTTTATTGGGTTAGAAAACCCGGCCTTTGCAACTCGGCCGGGTTTATAAAAACTACTTATTTGCGCTTTTTGGCCTTGGCTTTAACAGCCTTATGAGCAGGGGCCTTTTTAACGGTTTTTTTCGCCTTGGGTGCGGCTTTTTTAACTGCTTTTTTAACCGTCTTTTTGGCCGGTGTTACACGCGCCGGAAGAGATTTTTTATGTGTCTTGGCAGATTTTTTGGAACCGTGTTTTTTATTTAACTTGGCTTCAAACTCCTTCCACCCTTCCAGCGAAAGAGGCAAAACTTCGTCCATATGTTTTACCGGAATTAAAGTGAGTTCCTTTCGGACCCGTTCCGGAAGTTCGGACACGTCTTTTTCGTTCGTGTGCGGATAAAGAATCGTCTTGACCCCTTCGCGGTAAGCGGCTAAAAACTTTTCTTTAATACCGCCGACAGGAAGCACACGGCCCGTAATAGTTACCTCACCGGTCATTGCCAAATGCTTTTTAACAGGCAAACCCGTCAAAAGGCTGGTTAGGGCGGTCGTAATCACGCTACCCGCAGACGGACCGTCTTTCGGCACGGCTCCTTCGGGGAAGTGGACGTGAAAGTCCGTCTTGTCAAAATCTACATCTTTGCCATAGCCGCGGCTTCTGGCGTACGTCAGCGCGGCACGGACAGACTCCTTCATTACATTACCGAGCATACCCGTCAAAATCAGTTGGCCTTTGCCCGGTATTTTAGTGGCTTCAATAGACAGCGTTTCGCCGCCTACGCTCGTCCACGCAAGCCCCGTAGCAATACCTACGCCGTTTTCCTCGGTAGCAAAGTTGGAATAGCGCGGCACGCCCAAAAACTCGTTCAGGTTTTCTTTGGTAACCACTACTTTTTTAGAGCCATCTACAATTTTTTTGGCGGCCTTGCGGCACAGAGAACCGATTTCGCGGTCCAAATTGCGCACCCCGGCTTCGCGCACATAGTCGCGCATTAAAAGGGCTACGGCTTCGTGCGTTACTTCCAACTGTCCCTCCTTTAACCCGTGCATCTTCATTTGTTTGGGCAAGAGGTATTTATCCACGATATCGTGTTTTTCGTACTCGGTGTAACCGTCAAAATCAATAATTTCCAAGCGGTCGCGCAAGGTAGACGGAATATTAGCCAGCGAGTTAGCCGTGGTAATAAACATTACTTTGGAAACATCAAACGGCACGTCTAAAAAGTGGTCGGTAAACTCTTTGTTTTGTTCCGGGTCCAACAGTTCAAGTAACGCCGCCGCAGGGTCGCCGCGCCAGTCGCTGCCCATTTTATCAATTTCGTCCAGCAGGAATACCGGGTTCATACTCTTGGCCTTGCTGATACCCTGGATAATGCGCCCCGGCATAGAACCGATATACGTTCTGCGGTGGCCGCGGATTTCGCTTTCGTCCCGCACTCCGCCCAAAGACATCCGCACAAATTTGCGGCCGATGGCGCGTGCAATAGATTTAGCCAAAGAGGTTTTCCCCACGCCGGGCGCACCCGCAAAGCAGAGCACCGGCCCGCGCAGAGAATTATTTAATTTACTGACAGCCAAATATTCCAAAATACGTTCTTTGGGTTTTTCCAAACCAAAATGGTCCTCATCCAAAATCTTTTTGGCCTCTTTCAAATCCAGCACATCCTCCGTCGTGTGGTTCCAAGGCATATTGACGAGCCAATCCAAATAGGTGCGCGAAACCGTCGCCTCCGGCGAGAACGGTGCCATTTTGGACAATCGTTCAATTTCTTTTTCAGCCGCTTCTTTGGCCTGCGGCGGCAACCCGTTCTTTTTAATTTTTGCGCGCAAGGCATCCAATTCCTTTTGGAAATCATCTTTTTGGCTGAGTTCCTTTTGAATCGCCTTCATTTGCTCGTTCAAATAATATTCTTTTTGGTTCTTTTCAATTTGAGCGCGGACCTTGGAGTGGATTTTTTCCTCTAAACCCAAAATTTCCACTTCGCTGGTAATTAGTTTTAAGATTTTTTCCAAGCGGTCTTTGATGTGGACCGCTTCCAAAATTTCTTGGCGCTGCTCGGTTTTGACGAGCATATTGGAAGCCACCGTATCGGCCAGTTTAGAAGCATCATTAATTTGGCGCAGGAAGGAAACGCCTTCCACTGCAATCCGGTGTGATACACGGGCATAATGGTCAAACTCGTCCAACACTTTGCGCATTAAGGCCTGCACCACCGGGGAATTATCGTCCTCTTCCTCAATATAATCTACCGTAGCAAACCAAGCCCCGGCAACTTCGTTCATTTCCAACTTGGTTACGCGCGCACGGGCCAAGCCTTGCAGAAAAATCTTCATAGAGCCGTCGGGCATTTTTAAATTTTGCGAAATTTGCGCAATCACGCCGAAATGGTAAATATCGGCCTCTTTCGGGTCCTCAATTTCCGCATTTTTCTGCGATACGGCCAAAATATATTTGCCCGGTTCACCCAAAGCAAGTTCCACCGCCGAAACGGATTTTTCGCGGTCCACCGATAACGGGAGCGACATCCCCGGAAACATCACCACATCGCGTATGGCGACTGCCGGCACTACCGTCGGCAACGAAAGTGTTTGTTTTTTAATTTCTTCTGCCATAATTTTTCCCTCTCTGTAACGGATAAAAGGTTTCCCAAAAGCGTTATATATATAAAACCCCCGCTTTTGGCTCTTATAAATTGTATCAAATTGCCCTAAAATTAGCAACTACGATATTTGGTTGCTAATTTTGATACAGTTGGGACAAACGGTAACAATAAAAGTTACTATAAAAGTCATCCTGAATTGCCGCCCATACCGCTAGGCATCACCCCGTAGTGTTTCTGTACGGGGTCTATTAATAGGCGTCAGGATCTACCGATTGGGGCGTTTATCTTTTGTATTGTAGTTATCGTCATCCTGGAAAGTTGTAGTCCAGGATCTGTCGTTACTCAAAAAGAGGAAAACAACGGATACTGGACAGAGACCTTCCAGTATGACTTTTTAGACAACAACGAACTACCCAAGATGTAGATTCTGAAACAAGTTCAGAATGACCTTCTTATTTTATTAAGACCCTTTTCCGTGTCATTTCCGAGTGCCGTAGTCGGGAATCTGTCGTTATAAAAAAACAAACGACAGCAACAGATCCCCGAACCCTGCGGGCCGACAAACCATCGGGAATGACGGCAAAGGCTTTTGCTGTTCTTGTCGCCCTTTTGCGTTGCCTTTAAAAGGCGCTTTAAACGGAAAAGTATTTTTACTTGTTTGAGCCAATAGGGCGAGTTGTAAAAATACCCGTTTAAGCCTGACTTTTATAACGCATTGGGCGACGAGTTTTTTGCTTACTTTTTGTCGGCACAAAAAGTAAATAAAGCGGTAGCCTGCAAGGGCTCCAAGGGCAAAGTCAGTGCAAAATTGCCCAAAAGTGAAAAATGGTTGGCCCTAATAAGTACCGGGGAACAAAGATTTACTCTTTGTCCCCCGTACGAATTTTGCAACAACTGAAAAAGCCGTTACTTTTTAAGAGGCAAAACTTCGTCAATCAGCCCATACTCCTTGGCCTCTTGCGCCGACATATAATAATTACGTTCACTGTCGCGGCGGATTTTTTCCTTATCCTGCCCGGTGTGTTTAGCCAAAATATCCAAAAGATGCTCTTTATTATCGCGCAATTCCTTAGATTCAATTTCAATATCTGTTACCTGGCCGGAAATGCCACCGCCCCAAATTAAGGGTTGGTGAATCATAATGCGCGCGTGCGGCAAGGCATAGCGCTTTCCCTTGGAGCCCGCAGCCAATAAAACCGCCCCAAAACTCATCGCCTGCCCCATACATATAGTGGTAATTGGGGCCTTGATGAATTGCATCGTATCGTAAATAGCCAAACCCGCCGTTACCATACCGCCGGGGGAATTGATGTAGAGGTTGATTTCCCGGCTGGAATCGTCCGCATCCAAATAAAGCAGTTGGGCGATAATCATATTAGCGCTGGCAGTATCCACTTCGCCTTCGCGCCCGCCGACAAAGATAATGCGGTCTTTGAGCAAGCGGGAAAAAATATCATAACCGACGTTCTTTTCAATAATGGTAGGTATAATCATATTGTATATTGTAGTATATTTCCCGGCAGATGGGCCCAGCATTTTAATAGGCCCTTTGGCCCAGCGAAATAGGTCCTAAATACCCCTAGTTTTTTTGTGGTTTATTTACTATTTTATTAATATAGGAGTAAAATCTAGGAGGAATTATGAAAAAATTGTTCGTTTTACTTACCGCTCTCACGCTATCCACCGCCGCTTTTGCCGCCAACGCATCCAGCAATAGCGCGCTGATTGAAGAATCCGTTTCCGCCGGAGCACAAGCCGTAAGCGAAGGGGAAGTCAGCCAGCAAATGCTAAAAAACACCCAGCAGGCGTTGCAGTTGGGGTTATTAATTTTTGATGCGCACCGTGATTTAAACCAAATGACTGATACGGACAAAGCCATTGAAAAGGCTTTGGAAAAGGATATTCCGGCGGTCTTTAATAAAATCAAAACAACTTCCGATGAAGTAGCCGACGAAGTGGAACCGCTTTTAACTAAATTAAGTTCCTTGTTAATTGCTAACCAACCCGCCTATCCCAAAACGGCAGTAGATGCTGATACGGCCACTTTTATCACGTTCATTACGGCCATTACCTATACGCAAGGCAAGGGCCTCTTAAACGAAACGGCCGCAACTGTACTTAACCAAGAACTGCAAGCCATTATGATGCAAGGCCTTACCCAGGGAGAATAGTTCTTTCTCTTTTAAAAAACCCCGCCCCAAACGGCGGGGTTTTTTATATTGTACAGGACCCAGATAGGTCCTTTTTTTATATATTTATGGGACTAACGGCCTTTTACTCCGCACAGGAAAACAGTTAAACTACAAGTAAGGAAGTAGATTGTCAAATTTCAAAGGCTGTACCAACAACAAAGGAGATTGTATGAAAAGTTTCAAATGGATGTTAGCCGCATTGTTAGCCGTTACCGTCTGTACACCGCTTATGGCGCAAAATCATAAGGATTTAGGTGCTAAAATTCAACGCCAAATCCAACTGCAAAAACAAAAACAGCAAAGTGCTAAATGCTGGCGCTGCGGAGAGAAAATTACGAGCGAAGATCAACGCTGTGCGGCAGATTGTGATGTGCTCTGCGCACCGGAAAATGAGCCACAGACCAAACCGCAAACAAAAGCAGTAACTCCGGCCAAATCTCAAACCAAACAAACCAAATCTTTGGGAAAATGCTGGCGCTGCGGAGAGGAAATCACGAGCGAATCTAAACGCTGCCCGGCAGATTGTGATGTGTATTGTATGCCGGAAAATGAACCGCAAGCCGAAACTCAAACAAAAGCAGTAACTCCGGCCAAATCTCAAACCAAACAAGCAAAATCTTTGGGAAAATGCTGGCGCTGTGGAGAGGAAATCACGAGCGAATATCAACGCTGTGCGGCAGATTGTGATGTGTTCTGCGCCCCGGAAAACGAACCGCAAGCCAAATCCTTGGGAAAATGTTGGCGCTGTGGAGAAGAAATTATGAGTGAATCCCAACGCTGCTCGGCGGACTGCGATGTGTTCTGCGCGCCGGAATCCAACACGCAACAAGCCGCTCCCAAAAAGCAAAAAAAGGCAAAATCTAAAAAAGTAAAAAAAGCCGTAAAACAAGATTATGAAACCTGCCCGAAATGCCACGCCGTGTATGATGACGATTACTATTTCTACGGCATTCACTATTGCGGATTTAACCACTAATTAAATAGCGGGAAACAATTAAAAACCCTCGCCAAAAGCGGGGGTTTTTGCTATGCAGGGCCTAAATAATTCCTAGGTCCTTTTGAAGACAGAATCTAGGACCAAAGGCCCTTTACTAAAAATAATAAAATAGTTACACTAAACATAAGGGAGCATCAAATCAATCTATATGACAAGACGTACCTATTAAGGAGCCAAAATGAAAAATGTCAACTGGATGTTAGCCGCATTATTAGCCGTTACTTTGTGTACGCCGCTTATGGCGCAAAACACTAAGAATTTAGACGCCAAATTACAACGCCAAATTCAAGTGCAACAGAAGAAACACCGTCAAGCCGCAAAATGCCGCTGGTGCGGTACCCAAATCACCGATTTGTCCGGAAGATGCCCGGCAGATCCGGATGTATATTGTATGCCGGAGCCGAACCCCAGCCAAAAAACCTGCTACCGTTGCGGGCAGAACTTCACCAGAGGACAAAAATGCCAGGAAACACAGTATCATCGTTTCTGTGCCGAAAATTATCGCCAGGCAGAAGTGATTAAACGGGAACAGAATTTCATTTCCAAAGAAGACAGAGCCGCCAGAAAAGCAGCCAAACAGGCTAAAAAAGCACAACAAAAACAACAATCCCGCGACGAAAGCAGATATTGCCCCAAATGCGGCGAAGAATACGATATTGATGTGCTTTATCACGGAGTACAGCACAAATGCACGGAGCCTTACAGCGAGCCTGAGGCCGGTGCTTATTGGATTGAATCCCCCGCTTCTGACGCTTGGGATGCGGCGGACGGAGAACCCCATTCTAATTTAGTTAGTGTCAGTTCTTTGCAAGAAGAATCCGCTTCTGGCGAGCCGGAAATGCACTATTTGCAAGAGTTAGACGAGGATATCGCCGTTAAAGCGGAAACCTTATTGCAAAAAGACCGCGACGCTCACAACGGCTATCCGGAACACTCTTTTGAATATTATTACCATCAGGTATATGCCCAATCTAATGCGCAACCCAGCCATACGGAAAAATGCCGCTGGTGCGGTAAGACTATTACCAGTAATTCTTCCAGATGTTCGGCTGACCCGGATGTGTACTGCACCCCGGCCCCCCAAATGGGTAGTGCCGTAGGCGTTCAACCCAACACAGGCAACACGATTTCTACCACCAAAGAAGAAATCTGTTGCCCCAAATGCGGCGAAGAATACGATATTGATGTACGCTACCACGGTGTACAGCACCGTTGCGAGAAAGCCGAAAAACCGGTAAAATATCATCCCGCCGAAAAATAATTTAATTGTTTAGTAATCCCCCCGAGTTGATACTCGGGGGGATTTATATATACACATAACCCCCGCCTAGAATGAACCACGCGGGGGTTGTTAGAGTTTTAGCAGGCTTTGCTCTTACATATTGGCATACGGGCGAACAACATTTAACAATTTGTTTTCCCGCGTCTTCGCCCAATGCAAAATAGGATACAGGCACTCCGCGTTCTTTTTAAGATAGACCAAGTAATAAAGCACGCTTAAACCTTTATCGTTAATGGGCATAAGGATACGTCCGTAAGTTTCCTGATAATAGCGTCGGGCCAAGCGGCTAAGCACCAAAGCCTGCTGGGGATTTTGTTGGGCCGCTTGTTTAAACGATTCGTAATCGTTGTAAATAGTAATTTTATGGCGTTTGGAAAATTTCTCCCAAAACGGCACCAAATACTGCGCATACGCGCCACCCTCGCTAAGTACAGCAAGGTCCAAGTTCTTTTCTTTATCCAAGCGGATATATTTCCGTTTTGCCAAGGGATGATTTTTCGGAACCGCCAAGTATAAGCCTTCTTTGGCAACAGAAATGCTTTCAAAATCTTTTTTATTTTTGCGCGGCAACGATAAACAAATCACCGCATCAGCCTTCTTTTCTTCTAAGGTAGGCCCCACCTCATTATCCGCGTGCAACAATAAGGAAGAAATTTTAGTTTGCGTACACTTCTGCTGGAAGAAAGGCAACACCAAACGGTATGGCCCTGGGTCCGTAAACGCCAGCGAAGCCGCTGTGTTACGCTCCCCATAGGTGCGGAAAAAGTGCCTCATTTCGCTCACTTGGCTTAAAATATTCTCCGCAAATACCACGGCTTTTTTGCCGGCAGCATTTAAAATAATGCTGTTATTTGCCCGGACAAAAAGTTGCATATTCAAATCCCGTTCCAATTTTCTGACCGCCACGCTCAATGCGGGCTGTGATACCTGCAATTTTTTTGCCGCACGGGACATATTGCCCGTTTGCGCAATCGTTGTAAAATATACCAGTTCTGTCAATTCCATAAGCCACTCTATATATTTACTGCTTATAACTAAATGGTATCAAACTACACGAATTATTATTTTTAAATTATATCACATCTAACGGACAAGGAAACTCCTTTTCCGCAAAAAATTTACCGGTTGGCCCACCGCCAAAAGGCATCCTCAAAATTTGCGGCCGAGGAATAACGGTACGCCCGGCTCATTGCCTTTTCCACCGAGTACGGCTGATAAACCGTTTTTCCGCGGGAATCCTTTTGCAGAAATCCGGTGGCCGGATCACGCACCGGCTCCCCCTGGGCAAGCAAGCGCGTAAACTGTTCAAACTGCATACGGTTAGAGGGCGACATCCCCCCCGCCGGATTTAACAAAAAGCGAACCATCACATAGGCTTGGAAATACCAATCCTGGGTTTTGTTTCGGCTTTCTGCCATTTCCAGGGACCCTTCCTCCATAAATTCGTCAAAAGGGACCAAATACAACGGCGGGCCTTGGCGTTTGGCAGTCAATTTTTTGCCAAATGTAGAAGCGCGTGCCGAGGAAGAAAAACTGCCAAAGGCAGACTGTCCGGACGGGTCGCGCTGGAAATTAAGCGTTTTAAAATCGTTGTTCCACGGCCCGTTTCCACCCGCATAGGACTGGTCCTCCAACAGCACCGCCAAGCCCTCGTCCAACCAGGTAGGAGTCATAATGCGGCCCGTTTTGTGGCTGTCAAAAAACTGCTGGGTAAAAATATGCGTCAATTCGTGTGTGAAACTTTCCTTTAAATTTTGGCCCTGCTTATTGCCGGGAGTGTCATACACCACAATTTCCCCACGCGTGGGGTATGCAAGCGCGCCCGACCAAGCCTTGGCGTTTGGCTCATAGCGCAAATAAGATTGGTGGTCCTGATACACAAACACGCGGACCTTGCCGGACATCATCCACGGAATAAAGCGACGCAAGGTTTGGTAGGCGTTTTCAAACGTCATAGACATATTGGACGAACTAATCCCGCCGTTCGTGCGTTTTTGTGTGTAAATTTCAAAATGCGTACTTTGGGAAGCCACCCACGTTACGCCAGGGCGGAAGGCATTGGGGTTAAATTTTTTGTTTGGCGCGGGAACTTTATTCGGGCGGTTTTGCGAAGCAGGCGCCGGAATTTTCCGTCCGGCGGATTCGGCGGCCTCTTTGGATTTTTCCAACATACGCACCGCGTATTCCAATTCAGCATCTGCGGCGGCTTCCTCGCTTGACTCCTCGTCAGAAGTAGCCGCAGTGGCTTCGGTTTCCGCCTGGTCGCTTGGCGGTAAAAGGGCGTTATTTTTTTCTATATCTTTTTCTAACTGGGTGGGCTTGGATGTCTTTTGCGCGGCAGCGTTTTTTGCGGCCGCATTTTTGGCCGCCGTACGGCGTTGGGACTTGGCGGCTTGCACGCGCTTGGCAGCCGCAGGCGAAAGCGTTTTTTTGGTTGGGGCCACCGAGGTTTGCACCGTCGTTACCGTTCCGCCCACAGAAAGGGGCATATCTAACGTATTAGCGGAACTTGCCGCAGAAGAAGCGGCGGGCGTAGCCGGGGTATTATTTACGGCCGGTACAACATTAACAGGTTTAGCGGAAGGCTTTTGCTCCGTATTAAGCGCGGGTTGGGAGACCTCAATAGATTGCTTTAATAAATCAATATTGGAATCGGGCTCATCTACCACCACAGGCGCAGGCTGATTCTGCACCGACACACGCTGTGCATATACTGGAACCGCCACTAAACAAAACGTCAGCAGAATAAAAATGACTCTCATATCCGTACACCGCTTACATCACGTCCACATTGGACTCAATCGTATAAGTCAATTTGCACTTATTATCCGAATTGATGACGGCATCGGTACCAGAAGAATCAAACGCGGCGGTTACGGCATAGGTTTGCCCATTAAGCGAAATATTGCATTTATACGTTTTCTCGACCTGGGCGGAAGGGCAGGTGCCTGTGGAGGCATCCTTGCAGTACATAATGCACTGGCTCATATCGCGCGCGAACATTTCGGGGCTTTTGGCGGCCCACATATTGTTTACTTGCGCCATACAAGAGTTGACCAACATTTGTGCAGAAACCGTGCGGCGCGTTTTACGCGCGGCGGTCGTGCGGGATAAACTGGCGCGCAGAAGCATTGTCGCCATACCCGCCAAAATAACGGTAACTAACAAAACTTGCAATAAAGCCGCACCTTTTTTATTTTTAAAAATCATATAAGACCCCTTATGCCTTTACTCTGTATCCGTTAGGCAACATAAAAATTTGTTCCACGGCGTCGTTTACCACCGGGGTACTGTCCAACTCGGTAATCAAACGCACCTGTAAAATACTGCCCAAATCCTTGCGGCGCACGGAAACAGCCGATGTGCTGGCATCTCTTACACTATACGTTTCCGGGCCGAAGAACGGAACCGGATAATAGTTGTCATTACCGGAGGAACCAATCGGCGGGATAAATTTTACGTTATAAAGGAACACGTCTGTACTGGTGTTATAAGTGCAAGACGGTGCATTTCCACTCCAAGAGACCGTTCCCTCGCGCCGGTAAATCGTTCCGCCGGAGAGCGCTTTTCCTTCCGGCGCAGCCGTTTTGCTTCCCGGTACAAAACAATAGGTAACGTAAGAATTACCCGTACCAATGACATTTCCGTCAATATCCTCGTTTTTAGCCAAGGATAAAAGCGGAATATCAGTCCCTGCCGTAGCGCTGTCAATCTTGCCGCGGACATAAAGCACGCGGGTGGATTCCTGCACGTCCTGGCGCAATTGGCGTAAGGCAATAGACAAGTTGTTGCGCAGCATTACTTTACTGCGGCCTACCCCTGATTCACGCGAGGCGGCCGTCGTCAAGGAAGCCAGCGCAACCCCGATGATTCCCACAATCATCACCGCTAACAAAATTTCAGTTAAGGTAAAACCCTTTTTGTTCGTCATAACGTAAACCCGTTGCAAGTAATATTAAAGGTAACCTGGCGGCCCTTGGTCGGAAACGCGCTAGCATAATCCGTTACCATATTAGAACCGCCGTAATTATGCGTGGTGAAACTGGCTTCCCTCACCGTATAAGTAAAAGTGGAATTACTGTAATCGCACAAGGGCGGAAGCATACACTTAATGTTATGCGAGCCAATCGACATAGGAGAACTATCCGAAACCTTAACCTCCGCCGGTATCAAACTCCCCCCGCACATACCATTAGCATATTGTTCGTAAAGTTTGCTGTTAGTCATACCAGATACGATACCGGACGAATACATTTGCAACTGGTCGTTGGCGCGTTCCACCGCAAGCACCATTTCTTCGCGGATGTCCGGCGCGCCCGATTTACGGGCAACAGACAATAACACCCCAAAGGTTCCTGCCGCCACCAAAGCGAGCAACCCCAGGGCAATCAGTCCTTCCAAAATGGTAACACCTTTCTTTTTAGTTAAAACTCGTTTTAAAAATTGCATCATAAACTACTCCTATTTGGAGGCATCCTTTACCTTCATAGACTGGTCCACATAAATAAGATAATCTTTATTCTTGCTGACGTCGTATTTATCTCCGGAACCGGCAGCCCCTTTAACTACCACAATCGGCGTATTGGTCCCCGTGGCTTCGCTCAATTTACAGGTCTCGTTAGGCACTTGCCCGGGGCGGGGGTCGCACACCGTAAAGGTATAAGGCAAACTGACAAAATCTTTAAACGACAAATAGCCACACGCAAACAACTGCTTAATTTCCACCGAGCCAGTCGTTTTTTGAAGCGGAATACCCGTTTCGGACGGAGCCACACAGGCAGAAGGCGCCGCCAAAACGATATTTGCTTTATCACTATCCGCCGTAGGTGTAAAGGATTGCCCGCGCGGCACGCCGCCACGGCTAACCTGGTAATAGGTGCGCACAGCCTGCGCCAATTTGTGGGCGGCATTTTTGGCTTGCCCGTTTTTTACCTCGTAACGAACCGAGCGCAACACCGGCACCGCCATAGATACCACCACAGCAATTACCAGTAACACCGCCAAAATTTCCATTAAGGTAAAACCTTTTTTATTCATCATAAAGGCTCCTAAAAACTTTCCGCTCCTACCCCGGCATTAGACACACAATAGGAATACTTTTTATAGCGGTCCGACAGTTTGCCCAAATAGGCGGTTTTGGGGGTCATTTTTACAAAGCAAGAAGAATTAGACGTATCCAACGCATAACTGAAATATTCCGAAGAATCGGCAGAACGGTTCGTTTCCAACAGGCCGCATTGTACCAATGCACCCACCGTGGGCGTAGAGGTAATAGCGACATTGGACGAATAGCAGGCCGACGGGTCCAACAGATAACGCTGGGCCGCCTGTGCCAGAGCATTAGCATAGGCCTTGGCACTTGCCGCGCGCGCATCCGAAGCACTGTTGCGGTAAGCCACCGTAGCAAATACCGCTAAAATGCCGATAATCGTGGCCGCAATCAAAAGTTCTATTAATGTAAAACCATTTCTCTTCATAAAATCCCCACTAATACAGTATTGCGCAGTTTTGCCCCTTTGTCAAGTTTAGTTTTTGGGAATACGCTTGATACTTCCGCTACGCAAAAAAGTCGCCCGGTAATATTGGCCTGCCGTCGGACTGTTTGCTACCGTTTGAAAGGTGCTGTCTTCCATACAGGCCACCACTCCGGCATTGTTATTACAACAATTAGAGGAGGATGCTGTATTCACCGGGCAAGCGTAAAATTTATAGCCCTTATAGATACTAGTAGAGGTATTATCAAACGGAATCGGCGACATATATTTGCGCGCCACCAACGCCCTTTGATAGTTGGAAGACGAAACCACCGCATCCGCCGCCAAGGTTCCGTTCATATTGGAATACGTTACCTGTTGGGCAGCGGACGGAAAAGCATATCCTTCCGATTGCAACGTACGCAGGCCGTTGCCCAAGTCCATAAGCACCCCTTGGGCCGCCAAATAGCGGTTTTTATCCTGCGTTTTTTTGTAGGCCGGCACGGCAAACACCGCAACAGACACCGCAATCACCACTACAATCAGAACTTCCAATAATGTAAAACCTTTCTTCATACTTTCCCCCGATTAGTTGCCGCCGATTTGGGACAACTTGAAGATAGGCAAGAAGATAGAGGCTACAATGATACCAATCAGAGCACCGACACCGCAGATTAAGATAGGGTCAATCACCGCGGAGAAACGGGCAATAAACTGGTCCACGTTATCGGCATAGAACTTGGAAAGCGTGCCAATAATGCTGGGCAGTTTACCAGATTCCTCGCCCATCAGCATCATTTCCGTCATCAAGCCGGGGAATACCCCCGTAGCGCGAAACGATTCGGAAATGGCCTTACCGGCCGCAACTTCCGTGCGGACGTGCTTCAAAGCGTTTTGGATGATGACGTTTCCGTCAAAGGATTCTTCCAATACCAAGATAGCGTTCAAAATAGTTACACCGCTTTTAAGCAGGGTACAAAGAGTGGAAAGCATCCGGTCGTAATAAATGTTTTTAAGGAAGTTACCAAACAGCGGCATTGAAAGTAAAAACGCGTGCCAACGTTTTTTGCCGTCTGCCGTCTTGATATAGAAACGGAACGCCACAAACAGAGCAATCGCAGAGACAATAATCAAAATACCGTTATTGATAAGCAAACTAGACACATTTAATACGACAACCGTAATCATCGGCAAGTCAATATTAAAGTCCTTAAAGATTTGCGCAAATGTCGGTACGATACCCAAAATAAAGTAAATAAGCACGCCGACAGAGGCCAACATCAAAATAGCCGGGTAGGTAACGGCCGTGATGATTTTGCTCTTCATCCCTTCCTGCGTTTTGGTATAGAGCGAAATCTGCATCAACGTATCCGCCAACTGGCCACCTACTTCACCCGCCTGGACCAAAGACAGCCAAATATGGCTGAACGTCTTGGGGTGTTGGGCAAGCGCAGAATGCAAAGACTGACCGCCTGCAATATCCTTGGCCACTTGCGTAAGCACATAACCTAATGTGGGGTTGGAAGCGTATTCACCCAACAACGATACGGCGCGCACGAGCGGCACACCGCCGGCAATAAGTGTGGATAACTGTTCGGCAAAGAAGGCCAAAACGTGGCCGGGCACTTTACCGCCTCTCTTTTTAGCCGGGCCACCGCCCCCAAACAAACCACCGTTTCCTTCCTGCACGTCCAACACTAAATACCCTTTGTTTTGAAGGGCGAGAATTACCTTTTCGCGGTTGTCCGCCGACACGGAACCTTTAATGGTTTTGCCGTTAGCATCTCTGACTGTATAAGTATATTTTTGCATAAACCCTCTGTTATTCGTCTGATGTCGTAATACTCAAAATTTCATCTACCGTCGTTTGCCCGCGGATGACTTTGTGCCACCCGTTTGCACGCAGATTGAGCGAGCCGGAGCGTTCCGCCGCCCGTTTCAACTCCACGAGGTCCTGTGTTTTATAAATAATATTACGCATTTCCTCCGTCATACGATATACTTCGTAAATGGCGCGGCGGCCCATAAACCCGGTGCCGAAGCACTTGGGGCAACCGACAGACTTGAAAAATGTCCAAGAATTTTGGTCGTGCGGGTTCAAATGACCCTCTTTAATGATACGCTGCAAGGTGGCCGGGTCCGGTATATGCGGCACTTTGCAGTACGGGCACAAGATACGCACCAAGCGCTGCGCCGCCACCAACGCCAAGGAGGACGCAAGCAAAAAGGGTTCCATACCCATATCAATCAAACGGGGAACCGCCCCCAAGGCTTCGTTGGTGTGAAGCGTGGAAAGCACCAAGTGGCCGGTTAAGGCCGCCTTCAAGCAGGCTTCGGCAGTTTCGTTATCGCGGACTTCCCCCACCAGAATTACGTCCGGGTCCTGACGTAAGAACGAGCGTAAGCCCGCCGCAAACGTAAGGCCAATGGCCGGCTTTACCTGCACCTGGCTAATACCCGCCAGTTTGTATTCCACCGGGTCTTCCAATGTCATAAAGTTTAACTCGGGGGTGCGGATGGTTGTCAGTACCGCGTTTAACGTGGTAGATTTACCGGAACCGGTAGGCCCTGTCAAGAAAATCAGCCCGTGCGGCAAGTTGGCCGCTTCCAAGAACGCCTTTTTCTGGTCCGGTTCAAACCCCAGTTTATCCACGTTCATTTCGCTCGTACCTTTATCCAAAATACGAAGCACCAGTTTTTCGCCATATACCGTCGGGCAGACAGATACACGGACTTCAATGGAACGGTTTTGGTAGCGGATAGTAAAACTGCCGTCCTGCGGCAAGCGTTTTTCCGCGATGTCCAATTTAGACAAAATTTTAATACGGGAAATAATAGCGTTTACAGACTCTTTGGCCGGGGCCGTGCGTTCGTACAAAGACCCGTCAATACGGAAGCGCAAACTTACGCGCGCATCAAACAGTTCTAAGTGAATATCTGACGTGCGCTCTGTAATGGCCTGGCGCAAAATAGCGTTTACCTGTTTTACATACTGCGAAGCACTGGGTGAAACTTTATCCAAGTCCAAAAAGCCCGACACATCCACATCGTCGTCGCTTTCTTCGCCGGCCACCTCCACTTGGGGTTTGGCGGCTTCGTTCATTACTTCTTCCAACAGGTTTTTGTTAGAATAAAAAGTATCAATTACGTTTAAAAGTTGGCTTTTGCTGGCTAAAAAGGGTTGCACCTGCTTACCGGACATCATTTTGATATTTTCAAGCAGGAACACATTGGTCGGGTCCAACACCGCTACCGCGAGGGAATCATCCTCCACGAACAACGGAATAACCATATTTTCACGGGCGAATTTTTCAGGAATAATATCCTGCAAATTCTGCTCTTTTTCCGGCACTAAAATACCGTTTTCCTTAGAAGCGTAGGGAACCGCAAAATGTTTAGAGAGCGCCGCCGTTACCTTTTCTTCGGACGCAAAGCCGAACTTGATAACGGCCTCCGCGAACGTTACGTTGTTTTGTTTGGAGAACAACATCGCACGCTTGACTTGATCTTCATTTAAGGTGCCTTGTTCTACCAAAATCTCACTTAACTGTTTTGCCATTTCCTAATCCTCTATATTGCTTGCTTTTGATACTGTCCGCCCCCAGTTTATCACCGGGGGCGGTTAAAGAATTAACTATTCCGCCAAAATGGTCGGGGTAATGAAGATGACCAAGTCGGTGGTGCTTTTAGATTTGGTCTTGCTCGTAAACAGCCAGCCCAACAGAGGGATATCGCCCAAGAGCGGTACTTTGCGGGTCTGGTCCGTTTCACGCGAAGTGAGCAGACCGCCGATAACGACCGTTTGGCCGTTCTTCACGCGGACCAAGGTGGACGCCGCGCGGGTGGTAGTATCTTTGGAGAAGTCAAAACCGGAACTCACCAAGTCGGAGTAAGAAGGCTGCACATACAGCGTTACATAGCCTTCGCGGTTTACCTGCGGGGTAACCTGCAAGGTAAGACCGACGCGTTTTCTTTCCGCCGATTGGGTGGTCAGGGCTTCACCTCCACCGCTACCGGACTGGCTCACCGTTTGACCAACGGTGGCATCCGTAGAGGTGGTGATGGTGGCCGTTTTATTGTTCAAGGTTACCACTTTCGGTTTACCCAAATATTTGGCTTCACCGCGGGTCAGTAAACTTTTCAGCACAATGTTAAAGGCCGAGAAGTCCAACAAACCACCCTTATCTTCGCCTTCGTCGCTAGAAGAGGAGGAAGAACCGGAACCGGAACCGGAACCAGAGCCGGAGGAACCGCTGTTCAACTGGTCCTTGCTCGGGAAAATATAGTTCCAACCTTTCACGCCTTGGCCTTTAATATATTCCAAGTCCACTTTGCGTTTGGGAGCCGTCATAGAAACCATTGCGCCATCGCTTCCGCCGTATTCAAAGCCGAGGCTCAAACCGCTCGTCTTGCTGACTTCCACGATTTGCGCTTCAATCAAAATCTGCGGGGGTTTAATATCCAACTCGGCCAAGATGTTTTCCACCTGCGGGAAGACTTCGGCCACGTCGGTAATAATCAATTTGTTCGTGCGGGGATCCACGGCAATCTTGCCGACAGGGGAGAGCATACTTTTGACAATTGTCGTAATTTCTGCACCGCCGCTGTAAGAGTCGGAACCCGAACCGGAGGAAGAGCCACCCAAGTTCAAACCGGTAGAATCACCGGACGAACTGGAAGAACTGCTAGAAGACACATCCTGCGGCATAATGCTGTTAAGTTCGCTCTGCGCGGAACCAACGCCTTGCAGGGAAATATAACTAAGGGTATAAATCTTAGTAATGGTATCCGGGGCATCATTGGAGCGTTTGGTTACGACGTAACTGTCGCTCTTGCCGATGCGCTGATAAGCCAACCCTTGCACGCGCAAAAGCGTATCCAACGCTTCGCGTACCGTTACACGTGTCAGCGAAGCCGTCACTTTTTTATTGGCGAATTCCTCGCTCATAATAAAGTTGATTTTGGCTTGCGTCGTGATACTGTTCAAGAACGCCGATATCGGTACGTTGGAAACGCGGATGGACACTTTGCGGTCCAAAGGCGAGGACGCTTCGGTTTCTTTGTACAGTTCGGATTCGCCATTCAACTTTACCGTTGTATCTTCTGTTACAGCGATAGTGTTGTCGCTAGGTAAGGATTGCCGGGATTTTTGGGCAAAGGCATTGCCACCCAAACTCACAGCCGCCACACACGCCAGCGCAACTGCTAAACGATTTGTCATCTATCCTCCTATAATTTTTCCTAAATGATTTGATTACAACTGCATTTTACGAACAAATTTATGACCCTTGTAAGAAAACACAACGGAATCTGGACGGACTTCCACAATCCGCGCGCCATAAATGCTTTTTCCTACGGTGTAAATCTTACTGCCGATAAAAACCTCTTGTCCGATAATACCGCCGATTTTAATGCGGTTTCTAACCTCACGGGTCGGGTCTTTAATGCGGGCGAGTTCCAACTGACGCAAGCGTTCTTCTTCTTCGCGTTTACGTCTTTCTTCGGCGAGTTTGCGTTGGCGTTCCGCTTCAATAGCGGCCAAACGCTGTTGCTCGCGAAATTGCAAGAGCAAAAAGTCATCGGGCGATAAGGTCGGATCCCGGCGGGACTTGGGGTTATACACCACACGCGGGGCCGCGGCCTCCTCGGGCTTTTCGGCTACTTCTTCACGCGGGGCAACAAAACCTTCCCCCTCGGCGGCTGGCACAGCCGGAGCGTCACCCGCAACGGGCAACACAGGTTGTGCGCCTTCTTGCGGAACCTGGGGCGTTGCGTCAACAGCAACCGCTCCCGCTTGCGGCAAGGCTTCCACCGACACGTCCGCCTGGGCGGCCAAGGCTTTTTGCGCCTGCGGGGCTACCGTACCCGTCATATCCTTTTTGGCAGAGGCACGGCGTCCTTTGCGGGCCGTTTTTTGCGCTTGCGCAAACGGCACGCAGACAAAAGCCAAAAGTGTAAATAAACAAATGAGTTTCTTCATTATTTTTTACCTCCTTTTCTCTTGGAGGATTTTTGGATCTGTTGCTCTTGGATTATTTTATCATAATCTTTAAAGAGACCTTTGGCAATTTTTTCTTTCGGGAAAATGGTGTTAAAGCGCATAGACACTTTATTTACCCCCAATTTGCTGGCTTCCTGCTGCTTGGCAATGGAAAACTCGGTAACTTTGATGTATTCATCCAAGTTTTCAATGCCCGCCAAGAACTCGGCAAACGGCGTAAAACCCATTTCCGTATTTACCCGCAGAGAAGCGGCAACAAAGGTGGAATTACTTGTATCCTCGGTCTGTTGCCCTTCAATTTGGGGCGTAATATTAGCGGCCTTAAAAATACCCAAAATTTGGCTGAGCAACCATTCGTTTTTGGATTCAATATTCGGGAACTTCGGCTCCAAGGACAAGAGTTTCGTCTTGTTGGCCTGATATTCCTGCTCGCTGGTTTGCTGAACGCGGATAGCATCTACCTGCCCATTAAAATTGCGGACTTTGTCATCAAACTTGCCGTTGGCATAGCGCAACAACAAGAATACAACCAACACCGCCACAAACTGTTTGACGAAGAGTTTTACGTTCCCTTCCTGCGCCACCGTTTGGATGTCTTGGAAGCCCTTTTTCAGGTTTTCCTGCATTTTAGCCGCTTTTTCCTTCATATCTGCTGCCATAATTAGCGACCTCCTTCCTGCTGCTGACTTCCGCAGGTGAATACGAAACTGGTTTCCGTGCCGGCCGCAGAAGAGGAGTCATTACCTCTAGATGAGTTTCCGCCCGCCGTGCCCGCTACATTTGGATAGCGGATATTGGCTTTTTCGCCACAGATTTTTTTGAAATTGGGCTGTTGGACAAGTTTATCTCTAAACTGGTTACCCAAAGCCAAGTCGGCGCGTCCGTCTTTACCGGTTTTAATAGCCCCTTCCAATACAATACTGCGGGCCTCACCGCCTTTGGACGGGAACGGGTCCGTATAGGAAAACTTGGTAATCCACATTTCCTGCGGAATCGTATCCACCACTTCCATAATTACAGGCGTAATAACATGGTCAAACTGCAACATTTGCTGTAAGTTGGAGTTTTGGCTCTTCATTTTGCTCAAATTGCTTTGAATTTGACTGGCAGTTAAGCCGTCAAAATCGGCAATCGTCTGCGTGGCAGATGCCTTGGTTTGGCGGAGATTTTTCTCAGCACTCTTTACACCTAAGTAGCCTTTGCCAATAAGAAGCAACAAAATAACAATCAGCACTGCGGACACTTTCCAAGCAGTCAAACTGGCGTTAAATTCATAATCGCTTAAACGGTTGCCTTTGGTAAAGTCCAAATCCGGCGTTTTGTGATCGTGGAATTTAATACTCGCGCCAATGGCGGCAATTTCTCCCGCCGAGCGCGTTTCAATTCCGTAAACCTCGCTTAAATTCCATTTGCGGACCGGTTTTTTGGAGTCGGCTTCCAACGCAGGAATCCACGGGTCCACATCCGTACCCACAATAACGGCTTCTTCAAAGGGATCCTTTTCCAACTGTTTGGCCACAAATTCCGTGCAGTTGGTGATTTCAAAGCGGCGGCGTTCCGCCGGTAAAGAACCCGAAATTTCCACCTCGCGCAAGAGAACAGGAGCGTTTTCATTTAAGAAAACAAAACTCGCCAAGTCCTTGCCGAAAAAGGAATAAATACGTCCGCCGTTGCCAACGGCTTCTTTGTCGCTATCGTTAAACGCGCGCCCCAGAGAAAGGCTGGACGGTTCCACTGATATAAGTTCCAATCCCACCGATTTCAATCCTTTGCGCAACCGTTCAATAATCTGCTGGGTAGTCATTGCAAACACCACACCCAAGCGTTTTTGCTTGGTAGCGGCCGTTTCAAATTCGTAAACGTGATATGCGTATTCCGCTTTTTCAAACGGAAAATGGATATACTTGCGCGCTTGAAGAGGAATAGAACTCTTCCACATTTTGCGCTCAATAGCGGCCGGAATCACAAAGTGGCGCAATAAACAAAACGAAGAAGCCAAACTGATAACCACGCGGTTGGTTTTCCATTTCTTTTTAGACGTTACTTTTTTCAAGGATTCCAACCAGTTATCCATAGCAAAGAACGCTTCGTTCAAATCTAATGGTTTTAACAAAGTTTTATCTACGGAATTAATCGGCACGCGCACCAAAGATTCCAGCACGGTTCCGCTGTCTTTTTTGGTGGTTTGCGCCACATACATTTCGTCAATGCCAATATAGATACCCAGGCAATCCGGGTGGGCATTCATATTTTGGCCGATTAACGCTTCCGTAATACTAGCAAGACTGCTACTCATACTCACCTCGGGATTAGTTGGCGCTTCCGGTATTGTAATCTTCGTACGGCATATCGTACGGGTTATTTACCGGAGCGGTGGACGGTTGCGTACCATAGGCTTGCGCATCCGTCGGGGTATCATACGGAGAATAAGACTGTTGGGCAGACGGATAAGCCGTACCGCCAAGCGTATCGGGCGTATCCACCGGAGCAGGCGCCGTTACGTCCGTGGTGGGAGCCGTTGCCGTTTGGGCTTGCGTTTCTACCGGTTGTTCCGCAGTTTCGTGGGCAGCACCCATAGTGCGGGTCGGTTTGGTCCACAAACGGTCCGTTTTATAATTGCAAGAGGGGCAAAGTTCGTCACCCGTTACCTTTGTCTGGCAGGCAGAGGTGGTGCAGGAGGCGGAAGATGTCTTCTTCTGCGCCGAACATTTAACAATTACGCGGCGGCGCAAGGTTTGTTTTTGTCCCTTTAAATCAGTTGCGGTCAATACCAAGGTATATTTGCCGCAGGGGAGTTCCGGCCCGATAATGCCTTTGCGTCCGTTCCATAAAATCTGATGATAAACGGGCGTAAAGCCTTCCAACTGGCGGACAACGTAATAGTTGCCGTCGCGCCCGTGCTGAACGACCTGCAAGAGCCAATTATCAATCGGGTTTACCGTTTCCAATACGGAAAAATCCACCGCATATGCTTCGCCCAACGAACGGTCAATGGCGTGGCATTGGGGAACAATCGCCATACTTAAAAGCGGAGCCTTTTCGTTGCCTTCGTTCTTTTCCATACGGGTCGGCAATTTGGCGGTATAATCAAACACGATAGAAAGCCCGTTTAAATTTGCAAAGCGGGCCGGCGGTTCCTGGTCGGCAAGACCCAGATTGTAATGCAATTTCCCTTGGGAAATACCGCGGTTTACAAAATAAGAGTTAAGTGCCATTGCCTGGCGGATACCCGCCAATGTTACATCGTCGGTATAAGAGCCGGGCGGCAAAATAACATAACCCGCGCCCTGCACCAAAGCCAGCATTTCATAAATGCTGTTTAAAAGAGGCAAGGCTTCGGGGCGGAATTTGTTGCCGTCAAAAAGGACATCGGCATCAATATCCAGGGCATCCGGCATATTGTCGCGGAAATAGAGATGTACGCCCTTAGCGGCATTGATTTTTTCAATGGCGGCGGCGGTCATAGAATCCAATTTTTGGTTGGTATATAATTCGCGCGCCTCCACGGCTTCGGGGGACGTCAAATCGGTAAAGGTGGAATCAGCAGACGAGGTCAGCGTGCCTTCTTGGCGCGGAGTAGCGCCCAAAGCAGCATCCGTTACAGTCTGCGTTTGATTGGCAATCGCTTGTTCATCCGCATTTTGTACAGCCGTTCCGGCGGAAGCGACTCCGGCCACAGCCGTGGTTTCAATGGCGGCTTCGTTCACGTCTGCGGCGGTTTGCAAAGCATCTTGGCGCGCCTGTGCGGCGGCTTCCTGGGCGGCCAAGCGTTGCGCTTCAATGCGGTCCGTCAACGCCTGTTGTTGGGCGTTCACGTCGTTTACTAAACCTTCCTTGGCAGCGGCGGCCTGGGCTTTCTGTTCCTGCGCTTTGGCCTGTGCTTCTTGGGCGGCAAGTTGAGCCTGCTGTTGGGCCTCGGCTACGGCATCGGTGGCGACGTCGTCAAGCGTTTTCACTTCGCCTTCTTTAAAGTTTACATCCACTTCCACCGGGGTTTGAATACCGCCCACGCGGTTATGGATTAATTCCACATATTTGTTGGCTTCGGCCACTTGGTCTTTATCGCCGTGAACCATCACGTCAATAAAATAGTCCATTGCTTCGCTGTCTTTATTTTTTTCATACAGCGAAATACCCTTTGCCAACTGTTTGGCGGGAGAGGCCGCATAAACCAGCGTTCCCCCCGTCAACAAAAAGCATAAGAAAGAAACGGTCAAATAACTAAATATTCTATTTGTTTTCATTATTGATTTTCCTGTCCCTTGCGTTAATAATGGGTTTACCCTGCAACACACAGATACTAGAATTATAGCAATTTAGCGCGGTTTGTAAAGCAACTTTTTTATAAACGCAAAAAATTGTCCTTATCCAAGGGCTTTTAGGCGTGCCGTAGCAGCCGAATTTTGCGGATAATAAAACAGCGCATCTAACAAACAGCGTTTGGCATTTTTTACATCCTCTGCCTTGCGGTAGAGCGTGGAAAGCGCAATATTGGCCCACAAGTCGTCCGGATGTTCTTGAAGCAAGCGGTCCAAAACCTCCTTGGACTTAATATCATTGCCCGAAAGCGACAAGATACGCGCCAACAAAATCGGCCCGTTGGTATCCTCGGGGAATTCTTTTATATAGTTTTCCACATCACTACGCAGGCGATGTTGGTAAAATTCGGACATTTTTTCAAACTTGTCCGCTTTTTCCTGATACCGCTGTAACCGCCGTGCCTGTGCCAAAATAGCGGGCTTATCCTTGCTTTTTCCGTACAGTGCGTCCAAACGAGAGAGGAGTTCCTTATCCAACGTATCCACCGTCAGCCCACGCTTATAGACGTTTTTAGCGTATTCGGTATCGCCCAGTTTTTGGTGGATTTCCCCCGCCACGCGCCACAAAGCCGGCTCGTACGGAAAAAGTTTTAAGCCGCGCTCCACCAAAGCAAGTGCCGTTTCGTCGGCGTAAATAACGTCCTCGTCCAACAGTTGCGAGAGCATTTGGTATGCCTGCAAATTATACGGGTGAAGTTTTAAATTATCTATCAAATAATGCACGGCTTTTTTATTATCGTGCGTGCCCAAGGCCGCCAACGCGGCGTGGAAATAGACTTCCTCGTAATACGAAGCGGCGGAAATGGTCTTTTCAAAGGCGGCCAGAGAATCCTTGTACTTGCCCTGCGACAAAAGCACATTTCCCAAGCGGAAACCTGCCTCGGTATTAGCCGGGTACAGTTTTAACGCGCGGGAAAGATTTTCCACTGCGGCAGGATAATTTTTCGCCGCAATTTCCTTTTGACCTACAAACGCGCGGTACTCACTAGCCAACCACAAACCTTGCCACACAATCACCGCCACAGAAAAGCCTAAAATGGCCAAGGCAACGGTTTTGGTAACCGGGTTGACGGTAATTACAACACTTCGCTCTTCTTTACCGACACCGCTTACTTCGGCCCCAACCATCCACCAAAAGATAAACGCCGGAACCACCGCGTGCAGGGAAATGTTAAACATATTGTCCGCAAGCATTCCCAAAATACCACAGAAAAGCGCCTGCAAGAGTTGCTTTTTGTCGCCTTCTTTTTTGTGTGCGGCAAAATCGCGCACCTCCAAAAACAGCACCATAAACATAAAGAGGAACAACCCCAGGCCGACAATCCCCCCCTGCGCCAGTTGGAAGAACAGTTCATTATGCGGCGCATTGGTAATGGTTTTGAGTTCACGCAGATTGGGATAATGGAGCAAGGTTTTGGGTTGGTTCTGCTCAAAGGCCATTTGGAAATTTCCAAGCCCGCTGCCCATTACCGGACGGTCCAAAAAGATTTCCTTGGAAACATCCCACATAAACAAGCGTTGGTGAAGCGACTGAAAGATATGGTCTTTATCCACGTTAAGCGTAATGTTAGACGGCGTAACGAGGGTAAGTTCCTTGGCGCGCGTAGCCACCGGGCGGGTAGCGGACGAGCCGTCTATATACACGGAACCCCACCCTACGCCCACGGCAAGCAACGCAAGCAAAAACACGCGGCCTTTGCGCTGCCAAATAAGCGAACGCAGCGTGCCGAACATCCACATCATAATAAGCCCGCACAAGGCCCCCAGCCAGCACGAGCGCGCCACCCCGAAAGACAAGAACAAAATATAGACTAAAACAAGCAGACCGTAAACGATAAAATCTTTTTTGCTGTCCGTCCGCATATAGTACACGAGGAGCGACGGCAACAGCATCACCACCGCCGAGGACAAAAAGTTCGGGTTGCCAAAGGTGGAAAATGCCTTGGTGGCAAACTGATTGATTTCAAACGGCCATAAAAATTCAAGTCCGAGCGACTGCAACACCCCGTAACAACAAGCCAAAAACACAGCAACAAATATCAGCACTAAAATATTTTCCTGCGTGAGTTTTTTAAGCACCCGCACCCCTAAATAAACGCCTAAAACCCATAAAACAAGCGCGTACCAATCAAACATTTGCGCAAAAAGCCCGTCGGAAGACATATGCGTTTTGAGCATAGGCAAAAAGTACCACAGCCCGCCCCACGCAAGGAACATCAAAATATAATTGGTTTTGCTTTCAATTACGCCGGAAAAAACCACATTTTTGCTGATTACATACGCCCCCAAGGCCACAATTACCAACAGGGTGCCATAGTTTAACATTCCGTAAAACATTGTTTGGCGCAAGGCTTGCGGTGCGGACGATACGGCAGAAAGCCACCCCACAACGCACGCTATGACATAAACGAAGAAAGCCAAATCAAAAAAAGTTTTGGTAAAATCAATATCTTTTAAACGCAAAAAGCGGAACGCCAAAGTGCCGTAAATAAGGGCCAAAAGCACATACAAAAGTGTATTTTGTACAAAAAAAGGGTTGGCGGTAAGGTCGGTAAAAAACACGAGCGGCACGACGAGAAAACACATAGCCAGCAGCACGCGGATAATCTTCATATAGATAGTTTCTTTTTCGGGTTTGATTAAATTTAGCATAAAAAGTCCATAAAAAGGTTTATTATATTGTAGTTTTTTAAGGCGCACAAGGTAAAGAGGCAGTATTGGATTAGAAATTGTTATTAAATTTGGGGGCATTTTCTTGTCGGTCGTCATCTCCGAAAGAGCGACCGCCCGCGTTATTATTGTTGTCATTCCCGAGTGTTTGGCGGCCCGCAGGGTTCGGGAATCTGTTGTTCGTCGTGGTTGTTCTCTTACAAAAAGACAGATCCCCGACAGAAGCCCTCGGGGATGACTACAAAAGCACACAGCAACAGAAGCGACAGTTCCCCGAACCCTGCGGGCCGCAAAACCTTACAGAACGACAGAAAAAGGGAATAACCCCAGCAAAATAACAAGAAAGCCACTCACGCGCACCCTATCAAAAGCACACCGCCCCGCTGGGTATAAAACCCAAGCGGGGCGGTGTTATCTGTTTTTAGCAAAATTATTTATATTTCGCTTCGGCTTTCAAGAAATCAAATACTTTGCGTTCGGAAAGCGTAGCCAAAATGTGGGCTTTGCGCTCGTCAAAGAAAGATTTAATTTTCTTTTCGTCAGCCTTGTTTTGCGTGTTGGAAGCAAGGCTCTTATCCAACTCGGCTTTCCAGTCGGCCTCGGTGGCTTCCAAGTTTTCCTTTTTGGCAATAGCGTGCACAATATAGCCAATGCGCAAGTCCTTTTCCACACTAGGGCGGATGCGTTCTTCAAACGCTTTGCGCTGTTCGGCATTTAATTGTTCAGGCTTCATCTGCGTCATACTGCGCACAAAGTTGTTAAGGGAAGATTCCGTATATTCTTCCACCAGGCTTTGCGGCAAGGCAAAATCGTTGGCTTTAACCAAGTGGTTTTCAATTTGGGCGATTTCGTCGCGGCGGGCATTTTGTTTGGCTTCTTCGTCCAGGCTTTCTTTTACCTTGGCTTTCAAAGCGTCCAAGGTATCAAAGCCCATATCTTTGGCGAAACCGTCGTCCAACGCGGGCACGATTTTATTTTTAATATCGTCCACAACCACGTGGAAGGAAAGAGTATCTTCCCCTTCTTTGGACTCAAAATCTTTTTCGTCGCCTTTTTTAAGCCCTTTAATGGCTTCGGCTAAGCCGGGCATTGTCTGCGGGGCAGCCATATCTACCAATTCACTGTCGGCGCTTAATTTGTAATCGTCTTTGCCGTTGCGTTGGCCTTTGTAATGCACAACCGCATAGCATTTATCGTCAATAGCGGCACCGTCTTGGGCACTTTCCAAGCGGGCATTAGCGTCTTGCACACGGGAAAGATTTTCGTTTACGTCGGCATCTGTGGCAGTTTCGGGCTTTTTGGCAATTTCAATACCTTTGTAATCTTTTACATCAAATTCCGGAGCGACATCTACCGCAATTTCAAACAGAAAGGCTTTGCCGTCGTTGAAATTGGCAAAATCGGCCTTGGTGAGGGTAGGAACGGCCACGGCATCCAACTTAGCATCGGCAATAGCGGCGTTGATAGCGGCTTTAACGGTTAAGTCCAAGGCGCGTTCTTTGATATGTCCGGCAAAATTTTGTTTAACGAGGTCAAGCGGCACTTTACCGGCGCGGAAACCTTGCATTTGCGCGCGGGATTGTACCTGCACGGCGGCATTTTGAAAGCATTTAGATACCAGTTCGGGGGCGGCTTCCACGGACAATGTAACGCGGCAGCCTTCTTTGCCTAATTGTTTAGTTTTTACTTCCCCGGCCTGGGCAGTTTTGAAGATGGACATCGTACTCACTCCTGTTTATCGGCATAGCCGAAAATCTGGACGGAGAGGGACTTGAACCCTCACGGATTGCTCCATACGCTCCTAAGGCGTACGCGTCTACCGATTCCGCCACCCGTCCTATATTTTTAACTTCTTTATATGTTTGAAAATCCAAAGTGGGCCATGTGAGGCTCGAACTCACGACCTTACGCTTAAGAGGCGTCTGCTCTACCAACTGAGCTAATGGCCCGGAAAGGGTTATAATTAGATTATAGCAAAAACGGCCTTGCGGGTAAACCTTTATTAAATATTACGGCCGTTTGAAGATAATTTATTTTAACAAATTTTTCCACGCTTAGCAAACCTTTTTAAATTGACAAAGCACGCACGCAAAAAATACAATATCTTTGTCCGCCTATGGCGGGCGTTTTACTTTATTATAAAACAGGATCTTATGAAAAAAAATTGCTTCTTTTCATTACTGGGCTGCGCGTGCGGGCTTTTGGCTTTTTCCGCCGCCAACGCCCAAACGGGCTTTGATTTTGGAAATATTGATTTCCTTTTAACCGACAACGCCCTAGATGATGCGGCCAACCGCTATGCCTCCGTTACGCTCACGTCCGAGCCCGAACGCGCCGGGCGGTTAGGGTTTACCTCCGCTAACGCTAAATTAAACGACCGCTCCCCCCGCGCCCAAGCCGCTCAACTGGCCGCACTGCGCGCGGTGCGAAACGCCTTGGACGAAATTTCCGCCAAGCAATTATCCCCTTCCAAACGGGCCGATTTAACCTTGTTAAAGGAGTCAATGGATGACGATATTTTTGCCTTACAGCAGCACCGCGCCGAAAGCGACCCCTTGTATTATGCCGAGGCGCTGGATGCGGTGTATGACGTAGTATTAAAGCCCGTGTCCTCCCCCCGCCGACAGCGCGCCGATTTAACCGCGCGGCTAAACGATTTAAAAAACGTGGCGGACCAGGCGGAAAAGAATTTGGCCAATCCCTCCGCTTTTTTGGCACGCTTGGCGATGGAAAAAACCTACTACGCCTATATTTCATTTGATGAACTGGTAAATATTTTGGTACAGGACGCCGAGGACGATATTGCCGCCGCGCAAATCAAAAACCAGGCAAACGAAGCCAAACGCTCCATTAAAAGGATGTTTGATTTATTTAAGGAACAATCCCAGCAAGAATCAGCCGCCGATTTCCGTTTGGGCAAAGAAGCCTATGCAGAAATTTTAAAAAACCGCTATCAAACCACAGAACCTTTGGCTAAACTGGAAAAACGCTTTGCGCAAGATTTTTTATCGGCACAAAAACAACTGGCCAAGGCATTAGAACCTTTTGCACAGGACGTAAGCGCCAACGAAGATAAGGTAACGGTGATTGACGGGTTAAACAACCAACCCATTGTGGAGGAGCAAAAAAAAGAACCTGCCAAAAAAGAAAAAAAGGCCAAAAAGGGTAAATTTATTCCGCCGACCGCGCAAGATTTTTACACCGTAGCCAAACGCATTACGCAAGCCCCCGCAGAAACCGATTTACCCGCCTTGCTCACGCAAGAAGCCAATCAGTTAGCGGCCCTTTTGACGGACAACGGTTTACTTCCAGCCGGGCAGGTGGCCTTTACGGTCAAGCCGCTGCCGCAATATTACGCTTACACGCAGAGTGATTTATTTCTGCCCCCGTTTGGTAATAATGCGCGGAGCGACTTTTTTATCCGCCTGCCCTTTGGCAACCGCCGCGCCCAAGCCGAACAGTTGGTGCGTGATTACAACACCCCGACACGCAAACTTTTAACCGCCCATGAATTAGTGCCGGGCCGCTTTTACCAAACCGCCAAAACAGCCGGATTGTCCGCGGCGCGCCGCTTTTACCCGGCGCAGAGTATGGCAGACGGTTGGAACGAATACGCGCTCAAACTGGCGGGCGAAGCGGGCTATATTGTAACCGACGATGAACTGCTGTTTTTAGCGTGGCACAATTACCGCCGGGCCGCCGCGGCTTTGGTGGATATGCGCCTGCAAAGCCGTCAATATTCCTACAACGACGCAATGGACTTTTTGGTGGGCGAAAATGGCTTTACCCAAGAAGATGCCGAAGCACTTATTAAAGAGTCGGCTTTGAACCCCGGCAAGGCCGTAGGCTATGCGGCGGGCTTGGATGCGTTGGAAAGCGCGCGCGCCAAATACACCAAGAAATTGGGCAAAAAATTCTCGCTAGCGGACTTTCACACCAAGGTATTAAAGGCGGGCAATGTTTCGCCCAACGAACTGGCCGACGAACTGGAAAGACTTTACAAATAAAACGCAGAGAAAAAACCCCGGAGCAATATAAAGCCCCGGGGTTTTTATTGCACTAAAAACTTGGAATTTACCGGCACCAGGCTGAACCCGTAGAGTCCAACCCGTACACCGCACAACCGTCGGTTACGCCGCCGTTATTGCAGAAGAATTTGCTTTTATTGGGGTCCGTTTCCAACTCGCCCAAATACAGGAAATTCACGCCCGCATAATCACCAGAGCGGCGCACAGCACAAACCGCGTTGGCGATAGTGGCAGTAGAACCGCCGGGGATAGTTCCCGCAGGCAGTAATTTATAGGTAAAATCTTTCGTCATTATGGACGCCCCCGCACAACGGGAAAGTTTTTCGCCGGAAGAATTTACACACGGCACACTAACATCCAAATTTTCAAAGCCGAACAAGTCTCCTGAATAATTAACTGTATCCATATTATCCAAAATGCGCAGTTTGGACTCCAAAATCTTTTTAAGCATCGTGCGCGATTCAGTCATACGGCTTTTTTCTACCGTTTTTTCGTACATAGGCATTGCCATTGTAACCAGCAAGGCCACAATCATAATAACAACCAAAATTTCTACTAGCGTAAAACCGCCGTTAAACAAATTTTTCTTCATATTATCCTCTTACAGTACGTCCAAACCATAGGTGTCGCACGCATCGCCTTCCGGAGAGCAGTAAAGTTGTTGGTTGCCGCGGTCAAACAAAATCACCGTATCTTTATAGGTTCCGCTAACCTTGGTAGCCTGCACAAAAGCGCGTCCGCTTTTAACCACATAAGGTACAAAAACAAATTTGGCACAGGTAAGCGTTTTGCTGTCCGTCAATTTGCACCCGCGGGGCAGGTTGGACGAATCAAACATATCCATACGGCTGAAAACAGCCTTGGAGGAATCGTTTTGAGCCATTTCCACAAAATTGCGGTAGCCAAACTCCCCTGCCAAGCGTTCGCTGGAATCGTAAATCGTCCGCATCATACTTTCCGCTTCCGACAAATTGGCCTTTTCCACCACCTTGCGGTACTGTGGCAAAGCCACACCCGACAAAATAGCCACAATAAGAACTACGGCTAATAATTCCACTAATGTAAAACCTTTCTTGTTCATTTTGATTATCCCCTAAAATTAAGAGTACAATGTGCTGCCTGCGTTACATTCAAACGGTCGCAAGAATCCCGCACTGTACCGGGGCAACATAAAAAATCATTGCCGGTATAATAAATAGTCGTCCCTTTATAGGTTCCGCGCAACATATTGGCCGACACATTGGGCTCTCCATTTATAAGGCACAGAATACCAACACAATTATTCGCCAAATTGTAAGTAAAGTTATCCGTTACCCAAGTGGTAGCGTTTGCCCCCTGCTTTCCTTTCATTTCCATATCCAACTTTTTAAAGGACACATTACTTGCCGCCGAACCGGCGTGCATTCCTTCACTCCACGTCCACCCGTTTTCCGTTACTAATCTTTCGCGGGCATCATAAATACTGGGCAGCATTTGCAAGGCCTCCGCCACGCGGGTGCGCTCCAAACTGCGGCGATACTGGGGTAAGGCAACCGCCGTCAAAATACCCATAATCAGTACAGCCGCTAACAATTCAATTAAGGTAAACCCTTTTTTCATATCGGCTCCATTACAAAAAGTATAGTTGTATTTAGGCTAAATACAATACCCATTATATCTAAAAAACCGCCGTCTGGCAAAAAGTTTTTTGCCGTTTGGGGCACTTAAATTTTGTATGATATAAAACGGTTTGGGAGGAAAGGCCATTTTTCCCTCAAACAGGAGGATTTATGAGAATTTATGATGATATCCAACTAGACTATTGCGACGTACTCCTGCGTCCCAAACGCTCCACTTTGGCTTCCCGCTCGGAAGTGGACATTACGCGCAACTATGCCTTTAAATGGTGTCCGCGCCAGATAAACGCCACGGGCATTATTGCGGCCAATATGGCCACGACCGGCACCTTTAAAATCGCACGCGAAATGCAAAAACAACATTTGATGAGTGCCCTGCACAAGCATTACTGCGCCGAAGATTTAATCCAATTTTTAAAGGATAACGCCAAAGAATTTGCCTCCAACGATTTACTCTTTGTCAGTTCCGGCGTATCTGATGCGGACTTTGAAAAATTGACCCGCGTAATGGACGAAAAACTTTGCGCCAATATTTGTGTGGACGTAGCCAACGGCTATTCGCCCTATTTGATTAATTACATCCGCAAAGTGCGTAAAGCGTGGCCGCAAGCCCTAATTATGGCGGGCAACGTGGTTACGGGCGATATGTGCGAGGACCTGATTTTAAACGGGGCCGATATTGTAAAAGTGGGCATTGGCCCTGGCTCCGTCTGCACCACGCGCAAACTGACCGGAGTCGGCAGGCCCCAATTTTCCACAGTAATTGAATGCGCAGATGCGGCCCACGGGGTAGGCGGGATGATTTGCGCCGACGGCGGATGTACGGTTCCCGGAGATGTATGCAAAAGTTTTTGCGCCGGAGCGGACTTTGTAATGTTGGGCGGTATGTTGGCCGGCCACACCGAAAGCGGCGGCGAAATGTGCACTAAAAATTATCAAACGGGCGAAGTGAATATGATTGACGACAAGACCTGCGCTATGAAAATTGAGGAAAAACAGTACAAAATTTTCTACGGGATGAGTTCCCAATACGCGCAGGACAAGCATTACGGCGGGATGAAAAAGTACCGCGCGAGCGAAGGCAAAGTGGTGGAACTGCCGTTCCGCGGCCCGATTGAGCCTACGCTGTTGGCTCTGTTGGGCGGTATGCGCAGTTGTATGACGTATATCGGCGCAAAGCGGCTAAAAGATATGCCCAAATGCGCCACCTTTTACCGCGTAAACCGCCAATTAAACACCATTTTCGGCAACGAATAATAAAGCGAACAAACAACTTTTGCCGAAATTGAACCGCCCCGGAGACTTTTTACAGTACCCCGGGGCAGTTTTTATATAGAGAAAACTTCCTTACCAACCGTTTTTACTTAATTCACACAAACATTCTCCGTCTTCATATATGCCACCGCCACAAGCCATCCACTCACACCTTTCACCAACGACAGAACAAGATTTTTGGTCGCAATCATTATAATAATCATTGCGTTCCTCACAAGAGGGATCATTACCCGCGGAATTAGTATGGCAACTACCCCATTGCAACTTATAACACACGGCATCTGTTTTAGGGGCGGACGGACAGCACTCTTTCTTATGGCTAGCCTTATATGTGGCATCACTACAACCTTGGACCGTCCGGCAAGTATTAGAAGTTTCGTCATATTGGCAAGACGTAGAGTTCCAAGTATAGGTAATTTGTCCACTTTGGACCGACAACCCGAGGGTTGTTGGAGTCAACCAAAGGTATGGGGCGGGGCAACCTTCGGCAGGTTCGGTGCGGCACCGCAAAACTTTGAACTGTTGGATTATCGTGGGATAAGAGAGTAATTATGGAGAAATCGGCTGATTGAGACCCCTGCGTTGAATAAACACAGGGGTCTCGCTTTTTAATAGTTTTTATGAATATTGGGATTCCACCTGGCTTCGTATCCAACATCTGTCGTCGTGCCAGAATAACTACATATTACAAAATTGTACTTTATAGTACGGGTAGCACAGGTGTGCCCATATGGACAATTAGTAGTTGATGAGTTTTCCGTTTGGTAACAACTATATACACAATGCTCTCCACTACTACCAGCATAGACCCCCGCAGGAGCATATTCCACACACCCTTGTCCGGCTTTTACGGTTTTATCACAGGCTTTATACGGAAAGCCCTTCATTTCCGAGCAATTCAACTGACAATTAGCATATCCCATAAACCCCTGTGTATAATCAATAGTACAAGTATAAGTTTGCTCTTTTTGTTCCTGCCATATAAACTTGGATGAGGTTTTTGCACGCCAACAATTCGTATCGGATTTTGGCGTTTGATAAGAACAGCAGGCATTTGTTTCAGGGATATAATATTCGTAACTGCCAGGACAAACACAGCGCGTTCCGTCCCACTTACTTTTTACCTGTCCGTCACACGTTTCTCCCTGCTCTGCTTCGCCACAAACTAAATACACTTCGTCCTTATTTTTGAGTTTTAATTTCTGCCAACTCATTGTTTCCCCACTACACGCCGGGAATTTATAGCCAAACAAGTTTAGTTCGCTCAAATACATATTATCCGTCTGCATAGTGTAGCCTTGCTTGTAGTTGCCTACGCGCAAATTGGTTTCAAAATCAAAATCACTCACACCATTACCGCTACCAATGCGCGCGGTGCTGCCCTCTATTGCAGGCGCATCATTTAGTTCCAGTTTTCCCCCTGC